>JAJFLS010000152.1 GCA_021772595.1 Opitutales bacterium | reverse complement strand
CCTTCGGCAGCTTGTTGACGCCTGGCAGATCGCGGAGTTGATCCGCGAAAATGAGGGTGGCAACGGCTGTTATGGCGACGATGATTACTTCTCGTTTCTTCATTTCGAAACGAGCCTGAGCGATCCGAAAAGGGGAAAGCGAGATTTCCGATAGTCGCCAATCTCCACCAATCGTTACGGATGTGGGGCAATCGTCATCAATCCGGCAGGATCAGTGCTTGGATTTCGATAAAGGCAGGATATCCGATATTACAACCATCCTCCGAATCGGAATGACATCCAATTGAAAACAGGTATTAAAATAGGTAGTTCTACCCATTTCAAGCTTGAATATCCCGAGCGCGCGGGAATGATGTCCAAAAATCTCAGAATAACTTTTGGACGAAAGAAAAACAAATGGGCGCAAACAAATTTAAAATCTTCAAAGAGACCGACGAGGTGCTAATCAAAAATTTGGCAGCCATATGCGAGGAATGTGCATTTCAGGATAAAGGGTCATTGGTGGTCCATCTAGTCGAAAAACTCCAACAACCGTTAAAGACACCCGTTACGCAAATCGAAACGGACGAAAGATTAAAAGCCCTATTTGACTGCTCAAGTTCCATCGCGTGGCGAACAATCTTGAATATTAACAATGCAGCTCCAAACATTACTATATCAATCGATGTTACGCGTCAGGAATTCTGCGATGACGTTGTTGTAAATATTCCAGACCCAACTCCTTCTGATTTGGTAATTAAAGTACTGTCTGCCTCTCATAAAAATTTAAGGGCATATTCACGCACAGAGAGTACAGACAAAGTTCTAGGCGATGAGCTTGCTGAGTTTTATCGCAAGAGAGAAAAAGGATTGCTTCAACTCGAAGGTCTCACTCAGAGACTTATTGATCAAAACGAAAAATTTAGGGTCAAGCTCGATGATGAATTCCTTACCAAAAGGAACAATCTTGAAGAGGAATTCACGGAACACAAAGTCAAGGTCGATGAAGAGGTTGCCCAAAAAAAGGAAGAGCTTGAGAAAAGAGGCGGCGAGCTTGATGCAAAAATTAAGGACCTAGACGATAGTAGCAATACGCATGCTCGCAGAAAACTGAGACAGGAACTGAAGGCAATAATATCTGAGAGAAATATAAACTTTAGTTTAACTAAGGCCACGTCGAGGAAACGCAATCCAGTTCATTTGTCGTTCGTAGTGACAATAGCATTACTTGGATACTTTTCCTATACATCGCTTGTCAAATTTTCCGTCGACGTAATTGATTACGAATCATGGGGAGTATTCATGTTGTCCTCAACAAAGTCGTTCGCAACTATAGCTGGCTTCGTTTTCATGGCCATTTATTACATACGATGGAACGCCAAATGGTCGGATTCACATGCTGAAGAAGAATTTAGGCTGAAGCGATTGGATCTTGATATTGATCGAGCTAGTTGGGTAGTCGAAATGGCTCTCGAATGGCAAAAAGAAAAGAACTCAGTTATCCCACCAGAGTTGATCGAGCCATTAACTCAGAACCTATTTGAAGATCGTGGTGGAATCAGCCGTACAACCCATCCACATGAAGACCTTCTCGCGGCTCTTTTAGGAGCATCTTCTGGGTTAAAGGTCGATATTCCAGGAGTAGGCCAGGTGGATTTAGATAGGAAGAGTGTTAAGGATTTTACGAAATCTAGAGAAAAAGCCAAGGTCTAAGCATTCTTTGATAAATGTCCTACAGTCGCTCCGTTCCCTCCGGACCCCTATCATAGAGGCGTTGCTACCTCACGCCTTGTCCAAGATAAAAGCTCACTAGCCTCAAAAACGCGGTCCGGTTCTCCTTTAGGAAAACGACGCCGTCAACGGAGACGTGCTTGATTTTGTCCCACTCGATCAGACCTAAGAGGCTTCTATGCAATTCGTATTCGAGAATCACTGACCGATTGAGAAATCCCGCCAAGATCACCGAAACGAAGGCGAACGCGACAAGGCCGTAAATGGCACGTCGCATCCAGGTTCCGCCACGCCGTCCGCTCGCGGCCTCCTTGGATTTCTCCTCAAGCTCGAAGCCCTCTTTACGGTTCGCTCTCGCGGCCTTGGTCAATTCCGCTATATGCCGGAAAAGGAATCCACCACCGCCAAACGCGGCCATGTCGAGAGCGTCGTTCATCACGCTCCGAGCCTTATCGTTTCCACGTCGAAATGATTGGCGATTTCGATTATCGTGTTCACGTCGTCGGGATGCCCGTAAACGTAGATCGACTTGTGGGCGAGGGCTTGAATCTCCAAGCCCTTGACGATCACGCCGACATAGAAAGGCATATCCTCTCCCTTGGTCCAGTCGTCAACCGCTGGCTTTGAAACGCCGATCTTCATCGCGAACCCGGCGTTCGTCATGCCCGTTTTCGCGAGGTATTTCTTGAGGGGCTCCGATGGCGTTCTTTTCTGTGTTCTTTTTTTCATAAAAATATTCCCGTATTCATTTTGTCGATAAGCTTCCGAACCTGCTTAGGCTCGATGAATTTCCAATGCACGTAAGGCGTTCCGCAGTATATGATCTGGCAATACATGTCCCCGTCGCTCTTGACGATAACGCTAGATCCCTTGTGCCACCTGCTTTCCAGTTTTCTCCGCTTGTACCTCCATCCGGTCCGCGTGATTCTCGGACGGGCTTTCAATATCTCCAAACGGGAGGGTCGCTTGCTCTCGCTCGACCTTGACGCGGACGGCGTAGGCTTCGATTGGGACGATTTCGGAGGGCTTGATCGAGACGTGCTCCTCGAAAAGAAACGAGAGGTCTTGCTCGAACGCCTCGTAAGCATCGCGGCCCGAGAAGAGGAAACTTCCCCTAAGTACGTATTTCCGGTTCCTCTTCGAAAGAACCTCCGAAGAGCCGTAAAAAATGATGAATCCTTTATCTGTACCGTATCCATTTTCCATTACAATTTGAGTTTTTTGACTTTAGGTGGCGGATCGTTCCGGCGATTGGCCGAGACGAAACCGAAAGGAGGCATTCTGGCGTTGAGGGTGGCGATTTCGGGTTGCCCGAAATCCTCGGCCCATTCCTTGGCCGAACGCTGTCCCACGAGGAAAAGGGCGAGCCTCAAGCAGTTCGTCCGCGCTATAGGCGGAACTTGCGCATGGTATTGCGAAATATAGTGGAAGACGTGGCCTTCCTGGCGCGATTCCGTGAACAGCCACGAGAACGCGGGATCTCTCCCGAATCGGCCCGATTCCTCCGCGAAAAGCGCGCAGCTTCTCGAACGCTTGGCGATGTCCAGGAATTCGAGCGGATCGTCCGTTTGCAGCGAGCAAGGCCATTTGATGGACGCTCGCGGCTCCAGGACGATGGTTCCGATCCCTTCCTCCATGTAGCCGGACGCTATCGAATGGGCGAGAGTCGATTTGCCCGATTCCGTCATTCCGATGATTCCGAGATGGCCTTTACGCATAGAAAAATTTCTCTTTCTTCTCTGAATTCCCCATGAGCCACAAAGGAGCGGCGTGATAGGCGTATGCGTATTTCCCATACAGCCAATATTGAGGAATCCTTATGCTTTCGATCCATTTATCGGCCTCTTCCAGAACGCCAAGATCGCGGAATTCCTGAACCGCGTAATCCTCCCATTCGCGAGCGTTTCCGTCGCTCGGCTTCTTCATCATTTCAGGCTCTTCAATCAGCGTTTCCATCATCTTCCGATCCTCCCATTCCGTCCGCTTGTCTTTGAGTTTTCCTTACATGCCTCCCGGCACGGCGGGCCTTTCTCGTCGTCCACCAGTCCGAAATTTTCGTTTTCCATTTCTCGACCAGGGAAAGCCCTTTCGGCGTCGTCATACGCGATCCGAAAACCGTCGCGACGGCGGCGACAAGAGCCCATTCCGGCGAGAGCTTCACGCCTCGCTTGTCGATCACATGAAAGGCCGCTTCGTTGAGCGTCTTGACCTCGTCTGCCGAGAATTTCCCGTCCCCGGCCCCGAAAACGCGCATCGAAACCACATGCAGAATCGCGGTCGCGGTTTGGGCCGCCGTTTTTGCGTCGAGATTGATCGCTCGCGGCTCCGATTCCCCGATTTCGGGCTCGGGTTCCGGCTCTTTCGGAAGCGCGACGAAAGACTCTTCCCGGGACTCGGCTTGCGCCGTCGTCGGCCTCGGGCTTCCCGGTTCGGAGGGTCGCTTTCGATTCCCCTTTTTCCTAGGCATCCACCGGCCACCTCTAGGATGCGTTTTCGGGATATGCTCCTCGGGATCGTATTCGACGCCCGCCGAATCGACCATGACGGCCTGTTTCGGCGTATCGACGGGCTCGGCTTCTGCCGCTTGCGGCTCCGGTTCCGGAGTCGGCGCGGGCGTTGTCGGCGTCGGCAGGTCGATCACGAAATCGGACCCTGCAACTATTTCTGTTTCAGTCGGTTCTGGCATTTTCGATTCCTAAAATCCTGTTGGCTTCACTGGCGGGGATCTCGTAGGGCTTCCCGACCGGGTGCGTTTTGTACTCGCCGGACTTGCACTGTTTGCGGACGAACGCCGCCGAGCGTTTCACGCCTATCTCGCTCAAAGCGTAGGCTAGCTCTTTCGGTGCGACCGATTGCGTGAATGGGGGGACGTTCTCGCTCATGACTCGCTGAAAAGGTCGGAAGGCGGGGAGGGAAGGGGACGGGGTTTCCGGTCCGTTTGCGGGAATTCCTCGAAAATCGGATCGCCTGGCGGTCGGTGGCGCTCCTCGACGTCGCGCATCCAAGGCATTTCGCCTTGCAAGGCCGGGACAGTTGGCGTGCCAGTGTGGACCCTAATTTTTCCAGCCGCGCAAACGCCCGCGCGATACTCTAGTAGGGTTTCGTGCCGGAGGATCGCGACTAGCCGATGCTTATCGACCGCCTTTTTCTGCCAGTGCTTGGCCATGACCATTACTCGCGGCTCCTTGACGAGCGATCCCGGCGCGAATCCAGGGAGGCATTGGGCGAGGATTTTCGGCTTGTCGGACTCTTTCGGATCGATGAGGCCGCTCGCGGTCGCGTTGGTCAGCGCCTTCTCGATTTGGCTTTTGCCGGCCAGGTGCCGATTCCAGTCCTGAACCTCTCGATACACTTTGCCGTCTGGCGTCGGTTCGCGAACCAGACGCAACTTGGATTTCTTACGGCGTTTAATATCCTCCCTCAAGTCACCCAAAGGGGCTACGATTTTGAGACGCTTGAGCTGATGGTAAAGCTCGACGAGTTCGGAATCCTCAAGGCTCAGAATCTCGCCCGGCTTGAACACGTACTTGCACAGCTCGCGAGCGTCCAGGACTCGCTTCCCGTCGTCCCAATGGTTTCCCCATTTCCGCCAAACGGCTTGCAGAAGGTTTTCCCATGCGGTTCTGGACATCGGGCCGTCTATCAACCGGATAAGGCAATGGGAGTGAACATGGTGAAGGGCATCGCCGTTCTCGTCACGCTCCACGCCCGCAAATTCACGGTCCGAGCCCGTTCCGTCCCGTTCCGTGTTTCCGTTCCGTGTTTCCGTCCCGGTTTCCGGCGTTCCGAGTTCGGTAGACCGGAAAACCATTTCGACGCCTTGCGTCCGAAGCCATGAGGAGAACCGGGAAAGGCGACGGTGAAACGCGGTGATAGTCTCCCGCAGTTCGCCCGTTTTGACCCGTTGGCCATTCGTAAAGGTCCACATCCGGCAAAATGGATTGCACTCAAGGTAGGCCTCAAGAGACGCGACCATCGGAGCCCGGATGCGGGCCGCTACGTACGGAAGGAAACAGATGCGCCGGAATTTCGGTACCGTCTGGACCGCTCCCGAGTGCACGTGATACACGTACAGATTGTTTTCGTCTTCACGGTAGGCCGATACTCCGGCTCGTTCAAGGGCTCCGGCGATCCGGTGGGACTGATCCTTTAGCGTCTCGTTTTCCTCTCGCTTCCGTTGGAGAGTCTCGGGATTACCGCAAACGCCCGTTTCCCTTTTGGAAATCTCCATGAACCGCCTCCGAGCCGATCCGAGCCAACGGAACGGACTCGCATTCTCTACTCTATATAGAGGACCGTCATCGGAATCGGCTAGCGGTCGGACCGCTAATCCGCCGTTTCCGCACGGTTCCGCCACGCTTTCGCCCGCAATTGCGGACGGAAATTCCGGTTCCGGCACGGAAACGCGTTCCGGTTCCGGGAAGCGTACATATACGGCGTTTCCGACACGCTCTTCAATAGGTTCCGTCCGGTATTCCGATCCGGCCTCGACCTTCCGGGCGAATTCCGCGAGACGCTCGCGGCCTCCGTTATCAAGATGCTTCTGCCATTCCTCGCGCTCGAAATCCTCCTTGAGCATAGCCTTATAGACCGTTGTAGAAGGGTGATTCATGCCGGCACCTCCTGGCGCTTGCATTCGAGCTCACACTTGCCGGCCAGTTCGACGAGCCACCGGGCGAACGCGGGCGGCGTCCGCTCGCGCTTGTTGTGGCTCATTCCAGGACGGCCCAATCGGTCCTTCCTTCTGTTGCTGCCGATGACCCTCGGAGGCTCTCCCATTGTAAAAGGGATCTCCGGGACGTCGGCGGGCCCGACACCGCAAATATAGAGACGGGTAGGCTTCAAGGCGAGATGGCCCCACCAGAACTGACAGACCGGGAGCGTGAAGCCGCCGTATTCGTCCCGTCGGCCTGGCGAGGGCAAAGAGAGATGCGGCCAAAGCCTCGAACGGGCGGGATGCTCAAGGACGCCGCCGAATTCGCGGATTCTGGCGATCGCCCAAACGGCAAGCTCCTTTTCGCCGGCCACCGGCTTCGCGAAATGCGAGAGGGAGCCCCACGCCCGGCAAGGCGGATGAGCCACGACCGGAGAGCCACCGGGCCAGTTCAGGGCGTCCCGGTCCGCGTCCCAGACGTCGCAATCGGGGAGCGTCTTGTAAACCGAGTCCCGGCGAGCGAAAAGGACCGCTACCATAGCGAAACCCCTCCATTATGTCTCATTGGAGTTAGAGACGATAAGGGCATGCCCAAGGCCAGGCCGAGGGCATACCCGAACAGTCCAAACCCACTAGGACTAAATGAATACCATTGATAAGAACCGTACTTGCAATCCCTAACTCGGGTTAGGAATCTCGCCCCAGTGAGCATTTCGCACAATGGGCATTATGTCTAATTAAGATATTTAGGCCAGGAACTGGGTTTGCATAGGTATTTTTACAAACTACCCTGTTCTCATCTGTTGATCGGAACGACTCAGTCGTCCCGCTACGAATTAGAGCCTCATTCGTGAATCTTCACGATTTTCGTGAACTTCGTGGGTAATCTCCAGCCCTAGCATTACCCATCCGTGAAAATCCGTG
Source organism: Opitutales bacterium (assembly GCA_021772595.1). Taxonomy (GTDB): domain Bacteria; phylum Verrucomicrobiota; class Verrucomicrobiia; order Opitutales; family Opitutaceae; genus Pelagisphaera. Next base: position 2,477 of record JAJFLS010000152.1, on the reverse strand, counting down.
CGACCCGCTAGCCATGAGCCCAGTCGAATGGTGGGCGAAAATCAAATACCATATCTGCGCCTATCTGGACAATCTGCGGGCAAAAATATTCAGAGTTTTCGACAGGAAATCGCGGGATAAACCCGCTCCTGCATTTGCGCCTTTTCTATGATCCTGGTATTTTTAATGCAGGAAGCTGCGGATGCCAGTGTGCGTGAGCGTCATGTTGTATTCGTTGACGGCTTGCACGATGTATTCGGTTCGCAAGGATCCGCCGGTTTCGACTACGTGCTGGATATTCGAGCGGCTGGCACGGTCGATGTTGTCGCGGAATGGTATGAACGCGTCGCTGCCTAGGCAAATGTCCTTGTATTGACGATTCCACTCCACGCGTTCTTCGCGTGTGATCGGATCCGGGCGTGTATCGAAATTCTGGAGCATCATCGCTTCTTCGGTCGCGCTGAGCGAATCCCAAAGCAGAAACTGGTCGATCAGGTTCGTCTTATCGACTTTCTTGGTTCCTTCTTTGAACTGGAGCCCTCGGACCTTTGGATGGCGCTGCAAGAACCATTTGTCGGCTTTGTCACATGCAAGCCGCGTGCAATGGATTCGGGATTGCTGGCCGGCGCCGATGCCGACGATCTGGCCGTCGTAGGCCACGCTGATTGAATTCGACTGCGTGTATTTGAGCGATATCGCGGCCACGAGAAGCGTCTCGAGCGTTTCTGCGGAAATTTCTTTGTTGTCGGAAACGACGTTCGCCAAGTCCGCTTTGGTGATCAGGCGGCTGTTACGGGTCTGCTGGAGGCCGATTCCGAACAGTTCGCGCGACTCCAGGCCTTCGGGCATGAAATCGTAGTCTATCTCTAGAATGACGAATCCGCCCTTCTTCTTTTTCTTCAGGATTTCGAGGGCCTCGGGCTCGTAGCCCGGCGCTATGATGAGATCCGAAACTTCCGTCTTGAGGAATTGAGCCAGGCTCACGTCAACGGTGTCGCTTACGGCCAGAGCGTCCCCAAACGAGCAAAGCCGATCCCCTCCCCTAGCCCGCACGTAGGCGCTGGCGACGGGCGAGAAATCGGTGGTTTTCAGAAATTGGGACTCCTTGAAGGCCTCGTCGATGGGCTTCGCGATGGCGGCCCCGGCTGGGCTGACGTGCTTGTAGGAAGCTGCGGACGCTTTTCCCGTAGCCTCTTTGAGCTCTCTCACCAGCTGCCAAGACGTGAGCGCGTCCAGCATATTGATGAATCCGGGAGCGCCGTTGAGGATTTTCAAAGGCGAAGGATCGGGAAGCTCGATGAAGGCTTCTGCTTGATGGGGATTGGTTCCGTAGCGAAGTGAAATCATATGAACTTCGTATGAGCGATTTGCCGATAATTGGAAGATCGAAAAACCGGAAAACAAGAAAAATGGAAATCGTGAAAAGCAATCCTTACTTCGAATCCTGCCGTCGCTTCGCGGCGATCCTACCCCGAGTCCCGACGAGGGATCAAGTGACGAATGAGCGAAGCGACTGAGGAACGTTGTTAAGCAACCATTTTTCAACGAATCTCGTACCCCAATGGTAGGGCTCGATCCTGCAGGCGCGGGACGGGATCATTCGTCTGCGGACGGCCCGGCGGTCCATCCCTACCTTGCGACAATTTGGACCCCGCCCGACTCCTCTCTGAAATAGTCTAAGAGACTGTTGAATAAGTCGATTCGGCGAAATGTTGGAACGGGGCGGCGCCCGTTCACTACCCTGAAAATCTTTTAAATAGGTAGCGTTCGGGCGCCGTCCCGAATGTTTTTCCTAATTGTTAACAGTCTCTAACCAGGCATCAATTCTCTTTTTCTGATCAAAGTTTGCCCTATCCGTGCTCCAAAATTGACAGATTTCCTGAAACTGTAAGAGTTCAGTCGATTCAGTTGCCGCTGCAAACGCTTCTAATCTGGACAACAACAAAACAGACACCTATTGGGTAAATTCAAAATGAGCGATTCCTCCCCTCCCTCCTCTTCCGACAGTAAATGCTGCGGAGCCGATTCGGCTTCGTTCTTCGCGTATTTGATCTTGCGCGCCTGGCTTGGCCTTAGGGCCCTGGTCACCGGAATCGAGAAATTCTCGGGCACCGTGACCAAGGAAGTCTCGCTGGGCGGCGAAGATGGCGGTTTCGCCATCATGAGCGAAGTCACGGTGAAGGAATACGGCTTTTCCCTCTATCATGGCGTTCCTGTGCCGCTTTACGAAAAGCTGGCCGAAGAGCCCCTCATTCCTGGATTCGCGCTTTCGATTTACGACGGCGTGCTAGGCTATGTCCTTATCGCCGTGGGTGTTATGATTCTCGCCGGAATCTACTCCAGGCTCGCGCTTCTCATCTCGGGCCTCACCTACGCCAGTCTCACTGTTGGCCTCATTCTGCTCAAGCAGGATGCGGGCATCGCCTGGCTCGGCATGCATATCGCCTTGACCGTGGGCGCCCTGCTGCTCGTGAAACACAATCGATACGAGGCGGTCA
>JAJFLS010000151.1 GCA_021772595.1 Opitutales bacterium | reverse complement strand
CCGAGACCTCCATCTCCTGCACGAGGATTGGCTGTTCAGCGTGCTGGACTATCATTCGCAACTCCAAGCCCTGGTGAAGGACGATCCCGAGTTTTTCTCGGAAGAAAACCTCCAGAACAACCAGCATCTCAAAGAGGCCAGCGACCGTGTCATGTCCAACTACGCCAAGCATCTCTACGGCGTCTACGAGCTCTACTTTCGCGAATCCCAGCTGCGGACCATTGCCCAAGGCTACTACGATACCATGGTCAAAGGCGCCCCGCCAAAGATCGACGTCGACGCGGCCTGGGAGAAAGTGATGAAGGACCCCAGCTACTTGAAGGAGCTGGAACGCGAACGCCTCAAGCTCGGTCCCAGCGCTTTCGACGGTCTCAAGCACGAGAAGCAGACCAAGATGATCGATGCCTTCCACAAGCGCATGGTCTGCCTGCGCGACAATCGCCTGCGCGTCTTCGGCGAACTTTCTGAAAACACCATCGCGGTGGAAAAGAGTTTGGCCGAGTACATTGAGACCACTCGTGGGAAAGGCGCTCCCCTCGGTGACCTCAACATCGTCGACCAAGCCAACGCGCAACTCGAGCGATCCGTACTTCAAGAAACCTACGTCTGGCTGCTCGACGAATTCGCCATCCACAGCTCCGTCTACAAGCAGATGCTGCTTTCCCACGAGCGGAAACTGCGCAACACTCACCTCTTTCCTCTCGAGGAAGCCCAGCAAAAGGACCACCCTGCCATCGGCCCGAATCTGGCCTTGCCGGAGATTCCTCTGATAGCCCAAGCCCGCCGCGACCTCGCCCGCACTCGGGCCCGCTTCGGCTACATTGTTCTGCTCGAGGAGGAAGCGAAGCTCGAAGGCGCCAGCATCGCCAACGCTAGCTACCTGCGACATTTCCGCACGGCGCTCGGCGGCGAAATCTCCAAATACTTTGGAGGCCTCTCAAACATGGCGGTCTGGTTGCGCGACAAGAAAGCCGCCGGAACTTTCAAGGAAGGCGGCCTAACGCTTGCCCAGTCGATATTCATGTTCGCGGGCATGACTTACCAATTCGGCGCCGGCACCTTGGATGTCGCTTTGGTCTCTCCTGTCAAAGGCGGCATCATCCAAGGAGCGCGCGCGACCGGCATCGCCGGCTGGAGAACCACCGCCGAGCGCAACTACGAGCAATATCAGAAATCAGTCGGCCAGTTTTCGCCGCGTATCCATTTTATGGAGAAATGGATCGAGAATCTCGACGCCAACCAAGCCATCGGCTACATTAAGTATCTCAAAAGCGGAGCCAAGTCCACCGGCGCTAAAGGCAAGTCAGCCGTCTATGGTACAGCCCCGTTTGAGGATCTGATCGGCGACGCTACCTTCAATGCGGGCGCCCAAGGCGGCCTGCCTTGGATCCTAGAGCCCTTCGCCACCGAGCCGGCCGATCACGCAGCGCTTTGGCTGCATTCATCTCGTCACGCGTTCTACGGCAGCATGCAAGCCGCCCGCGACCGTATCGCCGCCGCCCGAGGCATCGAGATCGAAAACCCCGATGCGGCGGTATCCGCCGTCGATCTGCGTCTCGGCGCTGCTGCGGTTAAAAACGCCAACTCTGATATCATCTTCAAGCTGCCCTCCGCATTCAAAAACGAATTCAACAAGATCTTTGGCGGCGTCTATGGAGATCAGCTCGACTTCATGCAAAACATGGAGCGGCAGCTCGCCGAGATCGATCTCCTGTTAGGGGATCTCTCCCGTCCCGAAGTCAACTACGAGCCGGAGGCGCTGCACCGGCTAGATCCCAACGCCTACATAAGCTACCAGTCTCTTACGCAGCATTGCTCCGAATTCGCCCAGGCCGACTACAATCTCCGAAACCGACGGTGGCAGCGTATCAAGCAATACAATACTGCATTAGAAAGCTTCTATCACGGCAAACGTATGACCGCTTCTGGCGAGGTCATGATCGCCGCTCTGCAACGCGAAGAGGAACGTCGCTTCGCCAAGATAGAGACCCACCTCGGCTTCCTCAAGCTCACCTATATGGCGCAAACGGGTAACTACAAAGGCGCGTTGATGCAGGTCAAATCCTTGGAGAACATGGAGAACGAGCGTTTCAAAAACCTTGGTCTCGAAAGGCGAATCGATTTCTCGACCCTGGCCGCGGAGCTAAAATCCTTGGTCGCGGCCAACCAGGCGATCACTTCCTGGGAAAGCCTCCTCAACCAGGCGATGATCAGTATCATCGTGTCGCCGTTTTCCACTTACATGAACGAGAGGTTCCTCTCTCGCTACGATTCGAAATGGCTCAAGGCGTTTCGAGCAGAACAAGCTACGACTTGGCAAAAGGAGATGATCAAGACCTTCCATCCTTGGAGCAAGGTCATGGCCGAAAACGGATTGCAGAACATCATCAAAGGCGCCGCCTGGGATGTCAGCAAAGCCCGCGCCGCCGAAACTGCCAGTTGGGCCCTCAAGAGCGCGGGCGACCTGTGGAACACTAGAGGCGTGTCGCTTGCCAACAGCTATCTGGGCGAGATGCTTGGCCAGCCGAAATTCGCGGACGAATTTAAAGTGGAAAACCACTACGTCCATCCGGACGATGCCGAAGCATTGCTGAGCGAGCTCTTCGACATTGGCTGGGATCTCGGTGCCCACTACACGACCATTCGTGTCGATGGCATGGTCCGCGACAGCGTCAATTGGTACGCCGGTCAAAAGCAGTTCGACCTGCTTATGCAAAAGGCCAACGCTGAGCGGACCCAGTTGGAAGGGGCCTTTGACGGTTCCACCGAAGCCGCTTTCAAGAAACTCGTCGGGGAAGATCTCTCTGGCCTCTCCCCCGAGCAGCGTCGCGCCCATTTTGATGAATTGGAAAAAAGAGCTGATAGCCCCGGCGCCAGCGAAGAGGTCAAATCGGCCTTCGCTCGCTATCATCGCGCCTTCGACCAGCTAGAGACCGAGTACGGCGATCTGCAACGACGCCTTCGCAGTCTCAATCGCGCGACCGACTACCTGTCTATGCTCTCGACGGTACGAGACGCGGCCCTGGATCAGATAAAGGAAACCGAGTGGGATGCCAACAACAAAGCCGCCGATCTATCCGTACCCGCCCAGGCTCTCGCCGCCGCCGAGCTGCGCACGCGTATCCTCTTCCGGGCCCACAGCGTCGAAGACCTGGAAAGCCTCGTGGGAAAAGACGTTCGCACGAACTTGGGCATGCCAGACCAAGTCCTTCGCCGCGGAGCCGATATCGATCTTCTCCGGGCCGCCCTTCGATCCTCAATGGCTGAATCCAAGGCCACTCACGGTTCGGATGACAATCCCGTCGCGGATCGTGTTCGCCAGGTTGCTCTGGAAATCGACGACATCCGTATCAAGAAAATCGACACATTGCTCGAGCAGTTCATGCAGAAGCCTGGCATGGCGGGCAAGGTAGTTCAGATCGTCCAGGGAGGCGCTGCGAAAGGGAATTCTGAATACCAAGGCATTTTCGGCGACATTGATTTCACGCTCATGCTTGAAGCGGGCACGGTCGGCGAATCCGACAAAATCAAGACCGAGCTGATGGATTTCTTCGAGGCCAACGGCTATCCGTTGGCTCGCTCCAAGGACTCGCCCAGCTCGATGGATTCCGAAGGGTTCGTTCAGCCTTTTAAGCATTTCGATTCCACTGAAGCCACGCTTAGAGAGGTGGTCGACGACCTTCTGGAAAAGGCCAAGGATCCGACCCGGTTCTACACCGAAGCCGGTACGGTTTGGTTCATCAACAACGCCGCCTATAGTGGCAAGCTGCTTTGGCCGAAAGGCGCGAACAAGCTTCAGTTCATAGAAGCCTCGCGCAATAGCGGGCACGGCTTGGCGATCGACATGGCCCGGTATGTAGGCTTCCTAGTTAGCCCAAAATACACTAAGAAATATTTGGATGCGCACCAAGAGAAGCGCTACGAATATCTCGAGTCGGCTCTAGGCAAGGGCAAGTATTTCCTACGCCTAATCGATGCCTACGAAATGGCTCACCCTCACGGTAATGAGCTTTACAATGGTCGTAGGAAAAAGAAGGAAGAAGGAAGGGCCGAAGAGGGGAGAGACGCCAGCTACCACTGGCAGATTTTTGAAGACGCGAAAAAAATCGTGGCGAATCAAGGCGAAACGCCAACCTCCCAGGGTACTTCCAAGCCGCTATTCAACAGCGACGACCTGAAGTACATCGAGATTGTGGCCAAGCTGAAGTTGAAAGGCGAATTCGATTCGCCCTGGAAAGTCATCATGGAAGGGAATCCCAACATGAGTCGCGAGGCGGCCATGGACATCGCCCAAGACACCATCGATTGGATGCGCGAAAAGACGCCCGGCATTATGGCCTACACAAGCCATGTTTGGTACGAGAAGGCGGGCGAAGGAGCGACGAGCAATGATCCGCAGGAGCGAGCCAAAATCGTTGCGGAAGCCCAGCGCAAAATGTCCACGGTCTGGAAGATGATAAGCGAGGGCGAAACCGAAGCCATGCCCTATATCGTTTCCAAAATGAAGGACGGCGAGCTTATGACGGAGGAGGAGCATGCGGCCGAGATCAAGCGCTTCATGGATAAGTCGGTCGAAGGAAGGCCCGTTGCGGACGGCGTCGAGAAGATATTGCAGAATCGCGTGCCCAACCCGACTTTCGAGGGGAAAACAAAAGAGGAGGTGGATCGATACCTGGAAACGGAAGACCTCAACAAGCAGGTCAGTGCCGAAGATCTGGAAATATTCGCAGTGCAGAAGCACTACAATAACTGGTTTAAATACATCCTCGCGGTCCAGCGAAACGTCGAGAGCTATTGATGCGAGGTTCGAGTAGAAAGCATTTTTTCGTTTGGCTGCTCTGGATGTTGCCCTGGCTGGTGCATGGGCAAGTCGACCCGCCGGTTGAAGACGAAGAAGAAGCAGCTCCCACATTCGCCGATACCGAGATTCGGACGGCTCCTCTCAGACTGAGCAAAGCGGATGAGGAATACATCATTGAAATCGTGATACACCGCTGGG
>JAJFLS010000016.1 GCA_021772595.1 Opitutales bacterium | reverse complement strand
GTATATCGCTTCAGCGGGACGCCATCCACGGAAACGACCATGTCGCGCTCCTGAAGCCCCGCCTCTGCCGCCGGGCTGCCCTTCAGAATCTGGCTAATCGAGATCGCCGCCTGCTCCCCCAGACCCATCAATTCAGCTACTTCGTCGTCGATCGTCTGAAGTCCAACCACTCCCATCCAGGTTAAGTCATTGGAATCTGGCGACGACGGCAAAGCTCCGATTGTCTTCACAAGCTCGGCCGCCACGAAAAACGTCGTCGTCTGATCTGGCTTTTTCAAATACGCCTGGTAGCGCTTTCCTTCGATCGTGAGATAGCGCTCCATGTTCAGCGAATTCGTACCCCATCCCGCAAACGCGCCAGAATCGTCGAAAAGGATCGAGCCCGGACTCGCGATATCGTCGGTCGCAAATCCAATCGTTTCGGGCAGTCTTTGGATTATAGATACACGCGCTCGCATATAGTAGGGCGTGAAATCCAAATCCTTCATCGCCACGCCTATGCCCCACAACGGCTGGCCTGTCGCAAGCTTGGCGAGTGGATAGTCCGTCACGGGCACCAACTCATTTCGGAGCGATTCCTCGACTTGCGCATAGTGCCAGCCATGCGCCCGATCGCTGCCCAAATAAACGGCGTCGTACCGTTTCGGATTCCCCAGGACGTAGACTTTGAATTCCTTGAGGTCCCCCACCGGCACCCAACTCGGAACCGCGTTGGAAGCGAGCTGCAACACGCCATCGGAATTAATCACGATCCCATTCACAGTCACCGGTCGGCGAGCAGTTTCGGTCTTCACGAAAAACTCGACCACCAATACGGATTTCAGCCGCTCTTTGTACAGCTCTTCAAATGTCGGGGCGGCGTTGACAAAAACAGACGTTGCGATTGATCCCGCTAGAAATGCGGCGAGTATTTTCCAATGAGTTGTCATTCGTTCCCAATTACGGTTTAATAACTTTGTACGACACCGTTCGATTGCGCAGCGTCTCCATCAATATCGAGCTCGGGCTCGAATCGTAGTCATCGTACACGCCTTTTAGGTCTTCGAGTCCGACGACTTCATTCTGATTGATTTTCGAAATCACATCCCCGCGTCGCAACCCCGCATTTTCCGCTGGAAACGCCGACTGCGTACCGATCACAACCACACCATCGTCGGAATTCAATTGCAGCTCCCGCGCGAAGGCTCTCGACACTTCGCGCACCGTCAGGCCCCATTTTTCGAACGCCCACTCTTCTCCCACGCGACTTTCCAGCCGCTCGGTTTCGACTTCGAAGGACAGCGTTTCCTCGCCTCGCTTCACCTCAAGCGAAAGCGTCGAACCCACCGAATGACTAGCAATGAAATTCCGGATCGGCGGAATCTGTTCGGGGAAGCGTCCATCGAGTTTCTTGCCGTCAATCGAGAGCACGATATCGCTCGCTCGAATTCCAACCACCGCGGCGGGAGAGCCTGGCTCGACGTTGTTGATCAGCAGTCCTTGATTCACCTCGAGCTCGTAGAAGCTCTCCATGTCTTGCAGGAAACCGGGCGAAATTCCGATGTAGCTCCGCTCGACTTCTCCTTTCGCGGTCAGGGTCTCCATCACTTTTCGAGCCGTCTTTTCGGGAATCGCGAACCCGAGATTGTCCGCCCCGAGATACGTCCGCGTATTGATGCCAATCACGCGGCCGGATTCGTCGACGAGCGGTCCACCGCTATTGCCAGGATTGATCGCCGCATCGGTTTGCAGCCAGGTATTGAAAAAGCCCGTTTCGTAACCTCGAATTCCCGAAGCATCCCAATAATAGCGATCCTTGTTCGAAATAATCCCTTTCGTCACGGTTCGCGACAAACCGTGGGGCGTCCCCACCGCGAAAACCGTCTGCCCGGGCTTGAGCTGATCGGATCGACCGAACCTCGCCACGGAAAAGCTGAGCTTCCGCTCCGCCACGTCTTCCACATCGAGCCGCAGCAACGCCAAATCCGTCCAATGGTCCCAGCCCAGCAACTCCGCCCGAACGCGTTCCAGGCTCGCCAAAGTCACCCAGATGTCCACTGCTTGAGGACTGACAACGTGCGCGTTCGTAAGCACTAGCCCGTCCTTCGACAAAATCACTCCCGAACCCACTCCTGACACTAGGCGAGCCGCGCCGCCAGCGAAGGTCGTTTCGCGGACATCGATCCGCACAACCGCCTCCAGTAAGCGATCGAAGGACGCCCCGGCGAAAGCTATCGACGACGACAAAGCCAGCCCGAGAGCGAGGCCCAATCCAGCGATGCGGATTTTCCAAAATTTAAGCGTGATTGACGGGTGTACCAATTTCACCAACATACGTCCTTTTTCCAAGAAAATGGCCTCATTCAGCCCAGAATACAATTTTACCGAAATAGAATCTTCCTGGCAGAAATACTGGGAAGAGCGCAAGACCTTTGCAGCCTCTAGCGAAACGGACAAGGAGAAGTACTACATTCTCGACATGTTTCCGTATCCGTCCGGGGCCGGCCTGCACATCGGCCATCCGGAAGGCTACACGGGCACCGACATCCTCGCCCGTTTCCAAAAGGCCAAAGGCAAGAACGTCCTCCATCCGATCGGATGGGACGCTTTCGGACTGCCCACCGAGCAATACGCGATCAAGACCGGCAAGCACCCGCGGCAGACCAGTGTCGAGAATATCGCCACTTTCCGGAACCAGCTCCAGCAAATCGGTTTTTTCTACGACTACGATCGCGAAGTCGACACTACTGATCCCAAATATTACCGCTGGACCCAGTGGATTTTCCTCCAACTCTTCAAACGCGGCCTCGCTTACGTCGACAAGCGTCCGGTCTGGTGGTGCGAGGAACTCGGAACCGTTTTGGCCAACGAAGAAGTCATCGACGGTAAAAGCGAGCGTGGTGGGCATTCAGTGGT
>JAJFLS010000150.1 GCA_021772595.1 Opitutales bacterium | reverse complement strand
TTATCTTGGCTTGGCTCAGCGATACATCAGCCAGCCTGGAGTTGGTACGATCGATATTCAATTGGCGGTGAGTCGTGACGGGATCCATTTTGAAAGGCCATTTCGCGAGCCTCTCTTTCCTCTCGGAGGTATTGGGTCATGGGACCGTTTCATGCTTCATAGCATGTCTGGCCCGCCGATTCCTCACGGGAGTGAGCTTCGGTTTTACTATGGGGGGCGGAATTATCGTCACCGCCCGACCAAGATTGCCGACGCTGCGAATCCTCCCGAAGGCAATATCGGCATGGCTACATTGTTGAGGGACCGTTTTGTGGCCGTCGAAGCGAGTTTCGATGGAGGCACCTTGGTCACAAAGCCGCTGTTTCTCGATGGCGCTGCTTTAAATGTGAACTGCAATACTGCCTTTGGTAAGCTAGGCGTGCGGCTCCTAGATCGAAATGGCTATCCGATTGATGGCTATCAAACAACGGTGGAAGGCGTCGACCAGGTAGAGCACTCTGTCCCGTTCGGCAAGCCCCTCGCGCGGCTGCGCTCGCAGGGCATTAAGATCGAGTTTACCCTCTATAACGCTCAGCTATATTCTTTTTCTGTGCTTGCGGAACGATGAAAGAGTTTCGATTCCTGAGCCTCAATCTAAGGAACGTCCCCAAATCGAGAATACAGACAATTTTACCAATTCGATCGGGGAATTGGCGCCGGACGGATCGAGGTGAAATCAGAGGAGAGGTTATTCTCCCATCAGTAGCTCTGGTAACCAGAGAATAACTTCGGGGAAGACCGCGGCCAATACGAGGACCATTACATTGGCGAGCAGGAAGGGCAGGGCGCCACGAAAGATCGCTCCAATTCTGAGCCCGGAAACAATAGCGCCAACATTGAGGCAATTTCCGACTGGAGGGGTGCACGCTCCGACAGCGAGTCCAGTAACCAGGATAACGCCAAAAAGAATGGGGGATATTCCGGCGGCAACGACTGCTGGCAAGAAAACCGGTGTGAGCAGCAGAATGGCTGGACTCACATCAATAAAGGTTCCGGCTATCAGGATGATGGCGATTATAACCAGTAGCAGGGCAATTGGCTCCAGATTCTTTACTTCCACTAGGGTCGCGACGGCCTCGGGTAGTCGCTCGAGGGCCATCACCCAAATGAACACTTGGGAGAATGCGATTATCATCATGATCTTCGCGCTCGTGAGGATTGATTCCCGGAGGACTTTGTAGAACTGAGACAGGGTGAGGTGTCGCGTAAGAAAGAATCCCACCAGAACCGCATACAACACCCCGAGTCCGGCGGATTCCGTTGCGGTAGCGATTCCCAATACGACGACACCTACGACGAATAGAGGCATGATCAAAATGTATATGCTACGCGCCAGCAGAGACATTGAGAATGTTGCCGCTTCTTTGGGATAACCTTTTCGGTGCGCCAGCCAGAGCGCGAGAGCGAGTTGGAAAACTCCGACGAGGATGCCGGGAATTATGCCGGCTAGGAATAGTTTGCCGACGGATACCTGCGCTGTAACAGCAAACAAAATCATCGGCACGCTGGGCGGAATAATCATGCCCATGGTGGATGAAGCGACGGTGAGACCGGCGGCAAAGTCTTTCGGGTAACCCCGTTTCTCCATTTCTGGGATGAGTACAGAACCTATTGAAGCGGTGTCTGATGAAGAGGAGCCTGATATGCCGCCAAAGAGCATACTCGAGCCCACGTTCACCAAACCGAGTCCACCGCGAAATCGTCCGACAAACATCAGGCAGAACTGAATCAGCCGCCGGGTGATGCCGCTTTCGTTCATCACTTGCCCCATGAGGATGAACAGCGGCAGGGCAATCAGCGCATACGATTCCATGCCCGAAAATAGGCGCTGCGGCAGCACGTGGAGGATATCTGGCTGAACCATCGCGAAGTATACGAAAGCGGAAAGGCCCAGGGAGTAGGCCACCGGTACACCGATGAGAAGAAAGACGACCAGGCTGAGTAAAAGAATGGTCACGAGCTCGATCCTTTCGTTTCGGACGGAGAAAGGGCTTTAACTACGCAATAGAGTGTGGCCAGGCCGCAGCCTATAGGAATGCTGATTTGGGCCACTATTCGCGGAAGACCGGTACTCGGCATGAGATAGCCGCCAGTTACGCCAATCCAATGAAGGCTGTACCAAACCATGACGCCATTGATCGACGCGACCAAGAGTAGGCAGATCCGCGCTAGCGTTTGTTGGATTTTTTTCGGTAGAGCCTCGGTGGCGAACGTGAGCGCAATATGTTCCCCTCGTCCCGCGGCGAGCGCGCCGCCGATGGCAGTCGTATAGACGAATAGAATTACGATAATTTCGTTCGCGCCGGTTATTGAAGTGTTGAGAACATAGCGCAGAAAGACCTGGAGAACGACCAACACGAAGATCGTTAGGAAACAACACGCGAGCAAACCTTCCAATACTTTCTCTGCAGTCTTCATTGCTTACCTTGCGCGGCCGTGCGGGCCCGGTTTACGTCCTCCTGGGTGAAAACGCTTTGTTTGATAAAGTAGTCGTAAACAGGTTGGACCGCTTGTCTGAAAGGTTCGAGCGCTTCGCCCTCCACGTAGTTGGTTTCCAAGTGGGCGGACAGCTGATCGATGAACCCTTGTTCTTTCTCGCGATTCATTCGATCGCTCAGAGCAATCGTCTCGCGAGAAACTTCGTCGAATATCTTTTTTAATTCTTCGGGCAGTTTCTCATACCAGGAAAGATTGACTATAAACGGATCCGGCCCCGTGGAATAATTGGTGACTGTGAGATATTTGGAGACTTCATAAACCTTAAAGTCCCAAATATTGGAAACGGCGTTATCCTGCCCATCCACGACGCCCGTTTGTAATGCCTGATAAACTTCCGAGTAGGGCAATTCTTGGGGATTGGCTCCGAAGGCCAAGGCCGTTTGAACGTAGACTTCCTGCATGGGCACGCGCATCTTCAGCCCTTTCAAATCATCGGGATGGGTCAGTGGCCTTACGCTGTTCGTGTGCGCGCGAAATCCCTGCGAGATACCGGTAGAGGGGACGTGACAGCCGAGG
>JAJFLS010000149.1 GCA_021772595.1 Opitutales bacterium | reverse complement strand
TCGTTGGCGAACCAGAGTGAGAGCCTCCCGTTGGAGACAGGAGAGCCGAAGTTCTTGGTTGTGAAAGGTAGGGTGTGCGTTTGCCATCCCATCGCCTCGTCCCCTAGGTCCACGACAACTCTGCTTAGGCCGTAGACCGTGTACGGCGCGTCGTGCCGGGACACAGAGACGCGGACATCGTGCCCAGTGTTCGAGTACGCGTCGAACGTGAGGACGTAGTCCGTGTTCGGCTCCAGCTCGATGCCAGGCTGGTAAAGCTGTATGTTGTTCCCGCTCTGGTTCACCGTGACCATGGCTACCTCGCCTGACCCGTTGTAGTCGGCTACCGACGCGGTGTTGGACGGCTTGTCCGACCAGAATTTCCATGGCAGAAGGGTCGGGGTCGAGCCGAACCCGCCGTTGGCGACGGCGTTCGAGACTGGGTCAGGATCAGGGTCGGGATCAGGGTCGGGATCAGGTATCTCGGTTACCGGTAGGTCGGTATACTTGCTCGCGGTGCTCTTGTCGTGGACGTGAACCGAGAAATCCTCATCGATGGTCTCGGCGAAATCCAACAAGGTCAGCATCTGCTGATGAAGCTCCGCCACGTCCTCCTCCAGTTGCGCGATACGCTCCAGGGATTCGACGCAACAGTCGGGGACAGGAGGTGAAGGTGCTCCGCCTCCGATTTTCAGTGTTACATATCCTCTGGCGATCGATCCGCCATCATCCACATCACAGTTAATCGTAAATGCTAAAGTGCTCCAATCGTATGTCACTCCAGCAAGTAGAACTCCGGTCAAGGAGCCTTCATTAGCGTAATATTCGTCTCCCCCTTCTTCGCCAAGAATGAAAGTCTCGCTCAATGTGCTATTGGAAGTATGATTAGTTTGTGCGTGAACATTACCATCATCATCGTATAGCCCAACGCTAAATTCATGGGGCCCGGGTAATGCGTGAGTGACACTGTAACTTCCGCTCAGTTCATAGGTAGTGTCTGCGTCAACCGTAAAACGAACATTTCCACCGTAATGGGCATGAGAACATAGCTCTCCGGGTCTCATCTGATCGAAACGATGCGTTAAAGTGACTTGATCGCCTGAACCACTATATTCGATTTGAATACTGGTGATAAAACCCCCACTACCGGCATTAACATGCTGATTCGTAGGAATGTATGTTCCCCTAAAATATTCGTCTTCATAAGCAGCCGAAGCTTTTTGGCTATTTAACACTATATCAACCGCGGAGGCCGCGGATAGATTAGTTATTGTTAGGATGGCAAAGAGGATTCTTATTCTCATAGGCAGAGATTGTTTTTCTCATGTTAAGAGCTGTTCACAATCGACATCCCCCAGAAGTGGAATCATTGAGAGCCTCAGATAGGGGTATACAAAAGAGCGATTTCAATAGTTAAATATTATGTTTTTCAGTGCTTAAGCAAGCATTAAATAGGTAATACACTAGATAATTCACCCCACTAATGTCCAGTTAAGAGGCATTCTGAGATTAGTAAATTAATGGTTATCATAGAGAAAAAGGAAATTTTTAATGTTACGCATTTGAATTGAGTTTCGTTGGGATCGGCCCTTCTTGAGACTGGCGAGCATGAATGCAGGCTCGAATCGTTGTCCAAAACGCATGACGCCGCATGATGGTCCATCCAAGGCGAATCAGTCGCCAACTTGCCGCTAGGGGTAACAGCTAGAATACGGCGGCCTCCGCTTTTTACGACTTCACTCAGTGAGTCAAATGCCCGGAATGAGCTAGTTGGCTTTTAAATGTTGTGACGATATGCGTGCAAATGCTTTCGATATCGTTGATCCGGTTGGACATATCACTGTTTGAAATGGATCTTCCTCGTTCACCTGCACTTTCATTTCCATGTGCAACGGCATTCCTTGCCTCAACAACTTCGTGAATCCTTCCAATATACCGTGAATCGGGCCAAGGATCTCCTCGAAGTGAAAACATCTGCCAAATCAGTACAAGTTGACTGATCCTCATAAAGGACCCATCTGCAGAGAAAACACTATCTGATTTCGCTGTTTTGGAGCGTTTTTTTATGTCGGCACGACCCGTCATCTTCGATGTTTCGTCGACAAGCTCCTCAAGTGTCGTCGCGCGCTCCTCGGTAATTGGCCATCTTCTCGGTTTCCGCCCGCCATGAAGCTTCAACGGAGTGGTATTCCGAAAACAAATACGCAGGGACGCGAGTTGTCTAGCGGCAGATTCTTTCTGCCTCCGCCCTTGGCTCAATTTCGTTTGAGTATGTGTTACTCTTTATCCTGATACTGGACGCTTCCGAACGAATCGGCTACGTGGAAATCAGGTTCGCCGCCGTAGTCGATCCAGGTAATCCAGCTTGGCTCGCCGTTTAGCGTGTCGAAGTCCGCTCGGAATAACCCGATCCGCGTAGTTTCGCCCGCCGCGAGCGATCCCCCCATGGCCTCGATTGCCGCCTTCGGGAGATTCGCTTCCAGGACGTACCCGTCATCAGTTCTCGTTACCTGATAGCTCCACCCGCCTGCAGGCGCCCAAGAATGGTCGAATTCGCGGTAGAAGCGAGCCTTGTAATCGTGGACCGCGCCGCTCGATGCCACTTCTATACAGTAGTATTCCGCCGTCGGGTCGCCATTCCATAGAAACAGCTCTACCCGGTCCTGGCCGTTAACTTCGCGTTCATTCGATGTGGGCGCCGTTCTGGCTGGCGTGTCATCCACGCACTCGAAGGCGAAGGACAGTCCGCTATCGGACCAGAAGACCCAAGCCTTGGTTGACGGGACCTCGCGGGAATTGTCGTTAGCCATCACGAAGGCCTCGAGCGGAGCGATCTGTTGGTAACATGCTTCGTTCAGATTGCCGTCTACTGTGATGGCGGTTGATGCGAAAAACGCTTGGAGCGTACCCATCGAATCTGTCGGTGAGCTAGAGCATCCCCAAATAATTAGAGACGCAAAGAGCCCCAAAGCTTGTTGTTCGGTTCGCGTAGAGCGATTGTCTCGTGACTGTTTCTGGGGCATGATTTCCTGTTTCGAATGCCAACGTCAAAGTGAGGCGACGGGAGCGTTAGGATCGGTTAGCCCCTCGCGGAGCTTCTATTGAGCAGTTTCGGCGTAGCCGAGCCGTTCTCTGATCTCCTGGGCGCGGGCTTCGCTGATTGTTTGGATTCCTCGCGAGAGATTGGTGGCGATCTGCTTTCCGTTTTCGCAATAAAGGAAGAGCTCGCATTCGGCGACCTCCCGCACGATGAATTTCAAATTAAGGCGCAGGCTGACTTCCTCGACTCGACTCTTCCGAAGGTCTCCCAGATAGCTCACGTATACTTGCGAAAACTTCTTTTCGCCTCGATTCCCGGACTTTGAATTTCGGCCGAAGAAGCTAATTGCAACCGCGACATAAGCGTCTTCGTAGTCATCGTCCGGTAGCAGATTGAATTTCAGATGAGCGGTATCGGCGAGCTTCTCCGCATTATGCGACGCCTCATCCAAATGGTCGCGGAGGCTGCTCTGGAATTCATCGTCTTCTCGCTGCAGCTCCTCGATTCTCTCGTAATCTTGACGATAGCGCCCTCTCCCCGCGTGAACATTCTCAAGATTGGCGATCTCTTGTTCGATACCGAACTGATGTCGCGTCATATCGGAAAGCGCGGTCGCTTCGATTCTCGATGGAAGCGAAGAGCTGAACGCTACATCGAAGTCTTCGACTTTCACCAAAGTGTCTGTCACCGTCGCCCGAAGCTGGAGAAGCACGGGCGAGTTTTTCGCGACCTTTTTGAGGTCCATTCCATTATCGACCAGGATCCCTTTCTTAGTGACCGCAACAATCGGAAAATGCCCCTTGCCCTGTTTCGCGCTCAGATCCCCACCGATGAAAAGATAGGCCTGACCCGAGGAGGCTTCATCGTCACTCAGCGACACCCCCGCTAAAGTGATCGCGCCAAAGCAAGAGACAAATAAACGCTTAAACTTACGAAGCTTCATCTAACGAAAAACTATACCATTTCGCTCTAGAAATTCAAGGCTAGGTTAGGTTCTAGGGCCGCGGAGGGAGTGTTTTTTCTGTCGCAAACTATTTTTCGATTTCCGCATTTTGTTAGCGCTTTTTGCTGGAAAGTGTTCATATGGCAGGGTCGATTAATGACGACCTAATGAAACTTAGCGAGAAGGAGGTGACTGGGCTAGAGGATGAGCGAGATCAAGGGCTCGAATCTCGAACCGATCCTTGGCTGGCTCATGGAGAACCTGGAGCCGGTCGAGCCGAAGGACGAAGACGCCCCGATCCGCGCTTCGCTTCGCTACATTGAGAATCGCAGCGGGCATATTGACTACTAACAAGCCATAGAGCGAGCGGTTCCAATCGGCGCAGGCATGACCGAAGGGGGCCATCGCCACGTGTTGCACCCGAAGCTGAAAGTCGCCGGCACATGGATTCCGGACAAGGCCCACGACATCGCGCAGCTGCGTTTCTTCAGCTCCAACGACGATTGGGAGAAGCCCTGGACAAACAAAGCCGCTTAAAACAACGACAGAAAGAAACACACACCAGTTACCCGAGACCACTTCCGGTATTGACGCTGCCATCCTTCCGTAAGATCAATATCGCTTTCAAGATTTAGGCGCAAAAACTCTAACTTCCCGCCCAAATCCAAACTCTAACCTACCCCATGAAACTGAACGGTTCTCTAACTACCTTCGCAGCAATTTCTCTCGCCTTCGTCTCTAGCGCCCAAAATCGGATCGGCAGCGGCGCCGTCGATGAACTTTATCAAGCGAGCTGCGCCTCCTGCCATGGCAAGCAACTGGAAGGAGCCTCCGGCCAACCGCTCATCGACGGCATCTGGAAGCACGGCGATAGCGACGAGGCGATCGCCAAATCAATTCGCGACGGATTTCCAGAGCTCGGCATGGCGCCCTGGAAAGACGCGTTAAACGAAGAACAGATCCGCTCATTAGTCATCTACATTCATGAGCAGAATCAGCTCGCCGACAAGGAAGCGCTTTTAAAACGGCTCGAGCCGAGCGACGGCGTATTCAAAACTGAACTTCACTCGTTCAAGCTGGAAAAAGTGACCGATGGCGACGGCGTTCTCTGGTCGCTCGATTTCCTCCCCAATGGTGATCTCATCACGACTCAACGCGACGGCAAACTCTGGATCGTCAAGAACGGCGAATTGACCGGCCCGATCAATGGCACTCCCGAAGTCTGGCAGCATGGACAAGGCGGCCTGCTCGAAGTTGCCCTCCATCCCGACTTCCAGGAGAACCAGTGGATCTACCTTTCCTACACCGAAAACACGGGCGGCAAAGATGCCGGAAAACCAGCGGGCATGACCGCGATCGCGCGCGGACGCATCAAGGATGGAAATTGGATCGATCAAGAAGAGATCTTTCACGTTCCGTCGAAATTCCATACAAACGCAGGCGTTCACTTCGGCTCGCGTTTCGTATTCAAAGACGGATACCTATTCTTCAGCATAGGCGATCGCGGACGCCAGGACATGGCTCAAGATATCACACGCCCCAACGGCAAGATCCATCGAATTCACGACGACGGACGCGTCCCTTCCGACAATCCATTCGCCCAAGAGAAAGACGCTTACAAATCGATCTGGAGCTACGGCCACCGCAATCCGCAAGGACTCGACTTGCATCCCGCAACCGGCGAGATCTGGGAAACCGAGCATGGTCCGCGCGGCGGCGACGAAACGAATTGGATTCGCCCCGGCCTGAATTACGGCTGGCCCGTGATCACCTACGGAATGAACTACAACGGCAAGCCACTCACTCAACACACAGCCATGGAAGGCATGGAACAGCCTTTGCGCTATTGGGTTCCGTCCATCGCGGTTTGCGGCATTGATTTCTACGAGGGCAATCGCTTTCCGAACTGGAAGCACAACCTATTCGCTTCCGGCATGGCCTCGCAAGAGCTTCACCGCCTAACCATCGAAGGCGATCAAGTCATGGCCGACGAGATTGTCATGAAAAACCAAGGACGCGTTCGAGACGTAGCCAGCGGTCCCGACGGATACCTGTACGTTCTTCTAACGAGCGGCACGCCCGGAAAAGGAAGCATCTACCGATTGGTGCCGGCGAATTAGCCGTCTCCCCGACAAGCCGATTGCCCAACCGACGCGTGAACTACCGAAAACTAGGC
>JAJFLS010000148.1 GCA_021772595.1 Opitutales bacterium | reverse complement strand
CGCTGACCGCCTGGTAAGTCGAAGTGAACATGCGCGTCATTCCGAACTTCTGATGGAGCGGATAGGCCGCCATCAAAGTAATCGCCGTCGTGCAATTCGGATTGGCGATGATTCCCTTGTGCGCCTTCGCGGCCGCCGGATTGATCTCCGGTATGACCAAAGGCACTTCCGGGTCCATCCGATACGCCGAACTATTGTCGATCGCCACCGCCCCGGCCGCAGCCGCAGCCGGACAAAGTTCTTTGGCAAGCGAACCGCTCGCCGCGAAAATCGCGAAATCCAAGCCGCCGAAACAATCTTTCGTGGCCTCTTCGACAGTGATGGATTGCCCCAGGGCTTCGATCTGTTTTCCTGCAGATCGACTCGAAGCGAATAGCTTCAACTCGGACAGCGGGAAATTCCTGCTCTCCAGAAGCGTTATCAACTCTTGGCCGACCGCTCCGGTCGCGCCAACGATGCCTACTTTGTAACCCATTACTTTATTTATTCTCGACGTCTATCCTGTTGAAAGAAATGAAAATCTAGAGAGATTCGCATGTCCTTGGATTTAAATCAGCCGTACACGCATAAGCTAGAAGCCCTGAATATCAAGCCCTCAGCGCGACGATTGCTCGTATCGATCGAAGGCCAAACGACCGAGCTCTTCGAAAACGATCAGCTCGTCCGGGCCTTTCGCGTTTCCACCAGCAAAAATCCACCCTCCAACACGGAGAACTCCGGCGGCACCCCTCGGGGCCTCCATCGAATCGCCCAAAAAATCGGCCACGACGCCCCGCTCGGCTCAGTCTTCAAAGGTCGGGTCAATCTCGGCCAACGCTTCGACGAGCTCGGCGAGGAAGAACAGGCGACCAACCTCATCACCTCGCGCATCCTCTGGCTGGACGGTCTCGAACCCGGCTACAATCGAGGCGACGGTTGCGACAGCTTCGCGCGGTACATCTATTTCCACGGCACCAACCACGAAGACAAAATCGGCCAGCCCGCCAGCGGCGGCTGCATCCAGCTCCTCAACCAGGAAATGGTCGAGCTCTTCGAGATCGTCGAAGAAGGCGACCAGGTGTTCATTGCATAGCTCACGCGGCCGTTGGTTCTGGACCCAAGAGAATAGAGCCGCCACTTTCGAAACTCCATGATTTCTCCCAACGAAGGCTCCGAATGCGCCGTCCCGTTCGTCCACTTGCCAGAGGTGAACGCCAAGGTCTTCGCCGAAGGAGGATGGCTCCAAACCGCGCTCGGACTCGAACATCGCCCCGAGCAACACGCGATGGCCGCGGCGGTCAGCGAATCAATGG
The DNA here is from genome assembly GCA_021772595.1 of Opitutales bacterium. Lineage (GTDB taxonomy): Bacteria > Verrucomicrobiota > Verrucomicrobiia > Opitutales > Opitutaceae > Pelagisphaera. The sequence continues at coordinate 1,413 of JAJFLS010000148.1, read as the reverse complement.
CCAGCGACGAAGCGCTTATCTTCGAAGCCGGCACCGGTGTCGGGAAGAGCCTCGCGTACCTCGTTCCCGGTATCATCCATTCCATAGAGTCGAAGCGCCCCTGCGTCGTGTCCTCCAACACGATCGCCCTGCAAGAACAGATCGAACGCAACGACCTTCCCATTTGCCGCAAGCTCTTCAACGCGATCCCCGAGCTCAACAAATACGTCGACTTCAAATCGACCATCCTCGTCGGCAAAGGAAACTACCTCTGTCCGACGCGGCTCGCAAACGCCATCCAGAACAAAACCGAGCTATTCCCCTCCGATGAGCAGGACGAACTCCATCGAATCGCCGCTTGGTCTCCGACCACGAAGACCGGCCTGCGGCAAGAGCTCAACCCGATCCCAAACTGGGATGTCTGGGAAATGGTCAGCGCCGAAGGATCCGCCTGCAATCGAAAGAACTGCAACCCAAACACTTGCCACTACCAGCGAGCCCGAGCCGAGATGCGCAAGGCGCAGGTCGTGATAGTGAACCACAGCCTCCTGTTCGCCCTTCTCAACGCGGGCGGACTTGCCCCAAACTCGAAAGGCATTCTCCTCCCGGACGATTTTCTCGTCATCGACGAGGCCCACACCACCGCAGAAGTCGCGACCGAACACTTCGGCGCCCGCATCAGCTCCTACGGTCTCGACCGGCAATTGAAAAGCCTCTTCAATCCAAAACGGAAATCCGGCATCGTCCGGAAATTCGCTCACCGCAAGCAGCTCCAAGCAATCATCGACGCGCAGGAAGCCGCGCAAGAATTTTTTGGATACATCGCCGCGACTCGATTGGATAAGCGCCCCATCGTCCGCATCTCGGAGAAAGGCTGGTGCGAGCCGACCATCGTTTCGCCGCTCAAAGCGGTCGTCGACATAATGGATAGCATCCTCTCCAAAATCGAGGACGGCGCGATGCATGACGAGCTCAAGGATCAACGCGGACGCATTCACAGCTACTACGCGGGCATCCGACGCTTTATCGATCTCGCAGAAGACGATCACGTGCACTGGATCGAGAGAAGCGGACGCAGAAATCAAATCGTCACCCTGCGAACCGCTCCCATCGATATCGCTCCCTACCTTAAAGAAGAACTCTTCAGTAAGGAGATTTCGGTTACGCTCACCAGCGCCACATTATCGATCGCTCAGCGGATGGAGCCCTTTCAGAAAAAAGTCGGCGCGGAAGCGGAGGCAGCCCAACGCGTGGAGTCCCCATTCGACTACAACGCCAACACGCGCGTCTACATAGCGAGCGACATTCCCGCGCCTTCTCGCGAAGACTCGAGCCTGGCGATGGACGCGCTGATCGACTATATCGGCTACTGCGTGGAAGCCGTGCCGGGCGGATCGCTTGTCCTTTTCACAAGCTATTCCGATTTGCGGAAAG
>JAJFLS010000147.1 GCA_021772595.1 Opitutales bacterium | reverse complement strand
GCGGGTTCGTCGCTTTCCGACACGACGCTGGCCATTCTTATAACAGGCTCGTGCGCCGTTCTTCTCTACATTGGCCGCTACGCGTTTATCGAAAAGTTCTCCACTTCGATGATCGCTATCTTTTCGATATTCACGATCTTCGCAGTCTTTTCGCTCTATTGGACCGACTACGGCGTCACCGCCGAAAATCTTAAGGAAGGGTTGAGCTTCCGCTTGCCCGATCAATTTATCGTGGCTTTCGCTGCCTTTGGCGTCATCGGCGTAGGGGCTTCCGAGTTGATCTACTATCCGTATTGGTGCCTGGAAAAAGGATACGCCAGTCATGTGGGTCCCGATGACGGAACCGCCGATTGGCTGGAGAGAGCTAAAGGCTGGATGAACGTCCTCCGTTGGGACGCCTTCGTGTCCTTGGCGATCTACACGGGCGCCACCGTCGCGTTCTACTTGCTTGGAGCGGCCGTGCTAAATGGTCAAAACATCGAAGTGACCAACGATACGTTGATGACGAATCTCTCCGCACTCTACCGAACATCGTTCGGTGTCACCGGATTGTGGATATTCGTTTTCGGCGCGACCGTCGTTCTCTACTCGACGATCTTCATCTCAACGGCATCCAACAGCAGGCTCGCTACTGATCTTTTCCATCTTCTAGGACTGGTCAAAATCGACAACGAGGCGGACCGAAAGAAATCGATTCAAATCGCATGCATCGGACTTCCCGCGCTCTATTGCGTTTTCTATCTCTCCGTCGGAAAGCCCGTAACACTCGTGACAATCGGAGCTGTCGCTCAAGCATTGATGCTGCCCTTTCTAAGTTTCGCGGCGCTCTATTTTCTCTATCGAAAAACGCCGAACGCGCTACGCCCAAGATTCTCCTGGATACTCTTCCTGTGGATATCCGCTCTTCTCATGACCGCCGTCGGCATTTTCCAGCTAACGAAGGAGATAGAGAAGCTCGGGCTATAGCTCTGGTTCAGTTACTTATCTCCCTGGATCGGTTTTGAATTCAACCACAGATTTCACAGAGATCACAGATGATTTGGTTGAGCACTTTGATGGATATTCTGCATATGAATCATATCTGTGCCCTCTGTGAAATCTGTGGTTAAACTTCGTGTTTCTTAGTGAACTTCGTGGGCGAAAAACAAACCTCTCATCTGCGATCATCTGGATAATCTGCGGGCAAAACACATTTGCATAATCTCCGCTCGGTCCCATCGTTCCCGTTTCCAAACATGAGTTCCGCCATTCTAAAAGTTCATCCCGAAGACAATATCATCGTCGCTTTGCAAGACCTCGAAGCCGGCCACAACGTCAAATGCGATGGCGAGACTTTCACGCTGACCGAAAGCGTTCCGGCAAAACACAAATTCGCAGCCACGAGTTTCTCGCCAAACGACGAGGTGCGCATGTATGGAGTCAAGGTAGGCCTCGCCCAGAAACCCATCGCGCCAGGAGAACGCATCCGCACCGACAATGTCATCCACGCCGCGGACGATCCACAGATTTCCGAAAGCCCAGCCAACTGGCAGCCCCCAGCCGCCGACCGATGGAAGAACGCGACTTTCCAAGGCTACCACCGCGCCAACGGAACCGTCGGAACGGCCAACTACTGGGTGGTGATCCCGCTCGTTTTTTGCGAGAATCGAAATCTCGGCTTGATGAAGCAAGCGCTCCTCGAGCCTCTCGGCTACGGGCACGGAAGCCCCTATTCCGCTTTCGTCAACCAATTGGTTGGCGCCCATCATGGAGGCTCGGACCTCGACGCTGTGCCGGGGATCGAGCAGCCGCTTGAAGGCCGAGAAGCGCCGCGCCTTTTCCCAAACGTCGATGGAATCAAATTCCTCAGCCACAACCTCGGCTGCGGCGGTACCGACTCGGACGCAAACGCGTTGAGCGGTCTTCTCGCTGGATACATCGCTCATCCGAATGTAGCCGGAGCGACCGTTCTCAGTCTCGGCTGCCAGAAGACCCAGATCGATCATCTCAAAGCCGAAATCCAACGTCGCGATCCAAGTTTCTCGAAACCAGTATTCTATTTCGAGCAGCAAAAAAGCCGCTCCGAAAAAGACATGCTCTCCCAAGCGATCCGCGCCACTTTCAAAGGCGTATCCGAAGCCAACCAGCTGACGCGCGAAACGGCCCCGATTAGCAAGCTCGTCCTCGGCGTCGAATGCGGCGGTTCGGATGGCTTTTCCGGCATCTCCGCCAATCCGGTCATTGGTGGCGTTTCCGATCGTCTCATCGCATCAGGCGGCAGCGTCATTCTCTCGGAATTCCCCGAGCTTTGCGGCGTGGAGCAAAATCTAGTCGACCGCTGCACGAGCCACAAAGTCGCGAATCGATTTCTGGAGCTGATGAATACCTACAACAGCGCCGCGCATCACGTAGGTTCTGGTTTCGATCAAAATCCGTCTCATGGAAACATCGCTGATGGATTGACCACCGACGCGATCAAGTCGGCCGGCGCCGCGCGCAAAGGCGGCTCCTCGCCCGTTCGCGACGTATTGGACTATCCCGAATGGGTCACGCAGTCAGGGCTCAATCTGCTTTGCACACCCGGAAGCGACGTGGAATCGACGACCGCCATGGCCGGAGCCGGGGCGAATCTAATTCTCTTCTCCACCGGTTTGGGGACTCCAACCGGCAATCCTGTAACTCCCGTCATTAAACTGTCCAGCAACTCGACTATCGCTCGCAATCTTTCAGACATGATCGATTTCGACGCAGGCCCCGTCATCGACGGCGAGACAACAATCGATCAACTTTCGGAAGATCTCCTCGAACTCGCCGCCCGCGCCGCCAGCGGCGAATACCAAACCCGCGCCCAGCGCCTCGGCCAAGACGACTTCATCCCCTGGAAACGCGGCGTGTCGCTTTAAAGCGTTTCGACAAAAGGTAGGAACCGATCCCGCACACGGGATGGTACGTATACCAGTCAACTTGAGTTGTTCTCCGAGGGGAATTGGCATTTTGCCACACCGGATTCCGCGTAGCTACGACGCGGAAACGGCGTGGATGTTCAACAGTTCAAGTTAAGCTGACTCGTATGCGCGAGACGGTCCTCGTCGGTTGAGAGTTCACCAAAGCTTCACCCAATCCCCAAACCAAGCGAAACAAAACCGTACTGCTTGAACTCGATGGCTATGGTCACGCACCCATGGACGCAAAATGAAGTCAACCGGATCATAAAGATGATGGAGAACTAGAAACTATCCAAACGAGAATGCCCCCTACAATCTAGCTGTTGTCGGTTTGCTGGTGACTCATTCACTTGCTTTCTAAGTGTGTTTTAGAAACAATATTCGAATAAATTCTCGCCACTCTTGAAACCCCAATCGGAGCTTACCAGCCCTACGCCTGCTCGTCTGCCTCTAGATTAGATGATCCGACTTTTCCACTCAATCCACCTCAAACTCTCCTATAAGCACAGGGCATATGCATGGCTTGGATGCGGTATGACACTTATCGTCGTCGCATTTGTCCTATTCCGGAACAACGAGTCAAAAGAGCCGCCCAAGCAAAACGAGGCTTCGTACCGCGAGATCGTCGAATCGAGTGAAGAAGGAGATCGACAGCCCGGAGGCACCGATCAAGTCGATATCCAAGAACGGTCACGACCTAATGTTCGGAATTGGGGAGAGGCAGAAACCTTGGCGGAGACCGTTTTGCCTGTATCATGGAACCCCTACCTGAGCATCCGGAGGCGAATCGTTCGAGATGCGGGCTTTCAGCAGCCAGTTCTGCTCGAGGAGAACGTTATCCTGGATCCAGCCAATAACCAAGAGCTCGTTGAAGTCCGCGATTCGATGATAGCGAATCAATTGTTGATATCATCGGAGCGCCCTCATGTTCGTGACTATATCGAGGACGTTCTTGATGGATCGGATTGGACTGTTGGAAAAATTCTAGGGAGCGGTCACACAGCAGTGCTGCTGAGCGCCGATTTGGACATTGAGACTGTGGCAAGCGGTACGCGCGATCTAGGTGAAAGGTTCGCCGAAATCGAGGACTTGCAGGTAGAACCGAATACAATCGTCTATGCTGCGGAAACCATTCCAAACGATGCCCATTTTGACGAAGCGGGATTGTGGGGCCTGAATAGTTCTGGAGACAATGACATTGATGCTCCGGAAGGTTGGGATCAGTTGCGGGATGCATCGGAGGTTGCGGTGGCCATTGTCGATTCGGGCATTCGCCTCGATCACGAAGACCTGGCGGGCAACCTGTGGCAGAATTCTGGTGAGATCTCTGACAACAATATCGACGACGACAATAACGGCTATGTTGATG
>JAJFLS010000146.1 GCA_021772595.1 Opitutales bacterium | reverse complement strand
GTCTCGACGCTTTCCTTGTCGGCGATCGCGACGAATACGAAGGCCCAGGGCGGCGGGGCGTACTTTCTGATTTCGCGTAGCCTGGGGTTGGAATTCGGGGGGAGCATCGGGATGCCGCTCTACTTGGCCCAAGCAATCTCGGTGGCCTTCTACATCGTCGGCTTCACGGAATCTGTGCTCTACTTGTTTCCGGACCTGGATGGGCGGCTGCTTTCGGTGGGGGTGCTCATGGCGGTGTTTGTTGTAGCTTGGTTCGGAGCGGGGATTGCGATCCGAATGCAGTATCTTATTTTGGCGACGCTCGCGCTGTCGCTAGGGTCGTTCTTTCTGGGGTTCGATATTCAGCCGAACTGGCAAACGAATCTGTCGGCGGACTACGAGGAGGGACAGTCGTTCTGGAAAGTGTTCGCGATCTTCTTCCCGGCGGTGACGGGGATCATGTCGGGCGTCAGCATGTCCGGCGATCTTCGTGATCCGAGCAAGAGCATCCCGAAGGGGACACTTTGGGCGGTCGCGTTCACGTTTGTCGTCTACCTGATCCAGTTGGTGTGGCTCGCGATGATGGGCGATCACGCGGATTTGCGGGGGAATAGCTTGGCGATGCAGAGCATTTCGGTGTTTCCGCCGCTAATCATCGCGGGGCTCTGGGCGGCGACCTTGTCATCGGCTTTGGCGAGTTTGGTGGCGGCTCCGCGGACCTTGCAGGCGTTGGGGAAAGACCGCGTGTTACCGCGCTTTTTGGCGAAGGGGCATGGGCGGTCGAACGAGCCGAAGCTGGCGTTGATGGTCACCGCGGTTGTGGCGCTGGTGTGCGTGCTTCTTGGCGACTTGAATCTGATTGCTCCGCTGATTTCGATGTTCTTTCTGGCGACTTATGGAGCGGTGAATCTGGTGGCGGGAGTGGAGCGCTGGACGGGCAATCCTTCCTACCGGCCGACGTTTCGGGTGCATTGGTCGATCTCGGTCGTGGGCGCTCTGGCGTGTTTCGCGATCATGGTGCTGCTCGATCCGATCGCAACGGTGGCCGCGTCGCTGATCATTGTGGTGACCTATACCGTTCTCGCCCGGCGCGTTTATCGCACGGCTTGGGGAGACATGCGGAGCGGGTTCTGGTTTTCGATGGCGCGGATGGGATTGCTCAAGTTCGCCAAGTCGCGCGAGCATCGCCGCAACTGGCGTCCGGCCCTGCTGGTGCTGCTTAGCAATCTCAAGGAGAGCGAGAATCTGCTTCGTTTTTCGCGATACTTGGAGGCTGATCGCGGAGTGCTTTTCTTGTCGCATGTTCTGCTCGGCGACTGGAGAGAGCTCGTCGAGAGGCAGAAGAATTTGAAGAGACTGACCGACGAGAAGATCGTGGAGCAAGGTTTGGCCGCGTTTTCGAAGGTAGTCATCGCGCGGGATTTCGAGCAGGGCGTGACGACGCTTCTTCAGGCGTCGGGTCTCGGGAAGCTCCAGCCGAACACGCTCGTGATCGAGTGGGGCAGCGGTTGGCTGCGCGAGCATGACTTCGCCAAGACCGTGCGGCAGACGCTGGAGATGGAGAAGAATCTGCTCGTCTATTCGAAGGCGAAAATTTCGGAGCCGGAGCTCTTTCCGATGATCGACGTGTGGTGGTCGGCCCGGGCGAATGGCTCCATGATGCTGACATTGGCCTATTTGATGCAGAGCAACCGCCGCTGGCGCGATGCGAGGATTCGGATTATGCGGATCATCCGGGACGCGGAGGGCAAGGATGCAGCGCTGAAGGGAATGGAGGAGCTTCTCGAGGATTCGCGGATCGAGGCGGAGCTCGAAGTGGTGGTTTCGCAGGAGCCGCCCTTGAGCGTGATCGGAGCGGAGAGTGGCGAATCTGCGGTTACCTTCGTGGGCGTCTCGGTGCGGACGCTGGAGGAACGCGAGGGACCGCTTTCGAGCTACGCGCCACTCGTCGACGGAATGAAAGGGAACGTATTCCTCACGAAAAACTGGCACGATCTGGAGTTGTAGATTGGATGTGGAGGAGAGTCATCGCTTCGTTAGTTTCTTGCTGTAGCCGCGATCGCTGATCGCGGTCCGTCCTGTCGAGCATTCCGCGGTCAGCGATCGCGGCTACAAAGATGGTTTGCGAAGCGATGACTTCGATTTCCCCAATTCGATCGATCCTCTCCGCGTTTCCGGTCTTGCGTTCCGTTCGCCGCTTTGGCTTTTTCCTCTGTGTTCCGGCAGGCCCTTTGGCTCTGTTTGGCGGAACTGAATGAGCCTCTGTTAAAGCATTACAAAAATCCTATGAGCGACGCCCCCGACCAGACTGATTCCAACGACGCCCCCGCGTACGGTAAGAGTAACCCCTTCCAAGCGGTGCTACTCAAGAAGTACGATTTGAACGGGAAAGGCGCGGCCAAGGAGACTTTTCACGCCGAGATTTCGCTCGAAGGCTCAGGTCTGACTTACGTGGCCGGCGACGCGCTTGGCGTGGTGCCGCAGAACGCTCCGGATTTGGTCGAAGCATTTTTGGAAGCGACCGGTCTCGACGGCAGCGAGGTCGTCGCCCTCGACGAGGAAACCTCGCTCGCGTTCGCGGAGATTATTCGGGACAAGGTCGATTTGCGGATCGTCACCAAAGTCGTGCTGACGAAATTCGCCAAAGCCAGCGGCAACGACGAGCTGCTCGAGAAGTGCGCAGATCGCGAATGGGTGAGCGATTACGCTTGGGGCCGCGATTGGGTGGACGTGATCAAGGACTACCCGGCCGAAGGGTTTGGGGCGAGCGACTATGTCGCGTTTCTGCGTCCGCTCGCGGGGCGTTTGTACTCCATCGCGTCGAGCATCCACGCCCATCCGAACGAGGTTCACCTAACCGTGGGGACTGTACGCTACGAGGCGTTCGGTCGGGCGAAAAAAGGCGTTTGCTCGACCTTCATCTCGGATATGTGGGACGAAGGGGCGACGGCGGGCGTGTACTTTCACCACAACAAGAATTTCAAGCTGCCTGAAGATGGATCGCTGCCGGTGATCATGGTCGGCCCGGGTACCGGGATCGCTCCATTTCGAGCGTTCATCGAGGAGCGGATAGCGACGGGCGCGACTGGCAAGAATTGGCTTTTCTTCGGCGACCAGCACGAAGCGACAGATTTTCTCTACAAGTCGGATTGGGATCGCTACCAGGAAAGCGGCGACCTTCAAAAACTCGACGTCGCGTTCTCGCGTGACCAGGACCACAAGATATATGTGCAAGATCGACTGCGTGAAAACGCCGCTGAAATCTGGGAATGGATAAATGCGGGGGGATACTTCTATGTATGCGGCGACGCCAGCCGAATGGCCAAAGACGTGAACACCGCCCTCATCGAAATCGTCGCCGAAC
>JAJFLS010000145.1 GCA_021772595.1 Opitutales bacterium | reverse complement strand
CGTTGTAATTTAAACGGTCGTGACTCCGGTGACAGTCAGCGCTCGAACACTTTCGGTCAAGCCCGGCTCGATCTCACTTCATCTCGTAGACTTCTACCAAGGCGACGCCTTCCGTGTCATCCACTCCTCTTACGATCGCCGTGTACACGCCCGGCTCCAGCCATATCAGCATCGCGGAGTCCTTGGATCCGCTATCAAACGGAAACGCACCCGTAGCCGCGAATGCGTTGATCAAGGCTCTTGCGGGACCTTGGAGGGAAACGCCCTCCGCCACCGAATCCGAACCGTCCATCCAATCGTCGTTCGAAGAGATCGGAGTGCCGCCCGAGTAAACTTCGATCCACGGATCGTCCAGAGGATCCTGGATATTGAAAGCGGACAAAGCCGGCCCCGCGGCCCGGATCAACACTTGTTTTGGCTGATTTCCGGTCACCACCAACCCCGCGATCAACGGATTCTCATCCCCGCGAACCAATCCGCGTGTAGAAACATTAACGAGCACGCTCTCGGGCTCGGTCGTATCATCGTAAATCTCGATTAGCGCTTCGCCTTCGGCCGAATCCGAACCGAGAAACACCGTATACAAACCCGGATCCAAATCCACCAGCAAGGCCGCGTCGAGACTGTCAGTCTGCAACTCCGAAGCGCCCACCGTTTCCGCGAACGATACGATCTCAGACAGATTCGCCGAATCGCCCCAGCGCTCGTTGCGAGCAAGGATCTCAGTCGCCCCTCGCCTCAATTCAATAAACGGTTCGCCAAGATAGTTAGGAACGCCTCGGTCCGCCAAACTCGGCCCGACCCCTCGGATCAGCACTTTCCTTGGAAGGTCGCCCCCGAGGGCGAAACCACCGATCAGAATTCGCTCACCCGACTGCGCGAATCCACGCGTCGACAAATTCGCGTAGCGATTCGCACCGACGGTTTCCGCGTTCCGCAAATACACGTCTTTAACTTCCGATCCGCTCGTCCGTGTTCCGAAAATTTCGCCGCCATCTTCGCTGATTACTCCGGAGAGCGATTCTCCGAGAGAGATGGTCAATTCAAAATCGCCCGCCGGATTCACCACGCCTTGAGCCAGATCGGTCTCCTCGCCATTCAGCCAGGCAAACGCCTCGCCATGTCCCAGCACTAGCAACTCCAGCAACTCCCCACCATCGCGCAAAACGCCTCCCGAGTAAAATCCCGAGAATTCCGACTCCATCGCCAAGGCTTTCAACTGCTCTCCCGAAAAGCTCACATTCAATCCGTCGACTTGGCCCGTAATTCCTCCATCAATATTTCCATGAACGCGCTCGCCCAGCGATGGAGAGGTTTCAAATTCACCCAGCACGCTAATAGTAATCGGCTCTCGCAGTCGCCTAAAACCGGTAGCCGAATCCAAAATGGTTATAAATCCGCTCCTTAACGAAGCTGCCACCTCGATCCAAACGATGCCTCCACTTTCCGTTTCCCCGATATGGACACCCGCACCGACGTCCGCTGGATCGAGCAGGACATCGTAAGTGAAGTATCGAGTTCCCCAAGAGCTATTCGCCTTCAGAATAATTCGGGCGTTCGCCGTGTCCGAAAACGTTAAGCTAGCTCGGCCTGGATCGCCGACCGTTAATTCAACTGCTTCGGTATCGCCTTCAACACTCCACTCGAAAGTCGCATTCGGCACGCTTCCCTGAGAATCGCGCAAGGTCAGACCAATGGGTTCGTCAACCGCCATCGCTGCGTCCTGTTCGATCGAATACGCATTCCAAACTGCGGACAGATAACGGGCCGACAGCAGTGAAACTTCGTTGTCGGTGACGATTCGATCGTAGACGCGAACCTCATCCATCTGCCCATCCCAAGGCCGATCGCCTACGCCGTTGTCGCCTAAGAAGGCCTCGCCTCCGCCAGAAGTCTGAACACCCACCGGCTCCTGCTGGCTACGCGTCACCTGCTTTTGACCATTGATATAAAACACCGGTGTATTCGAAAGATCGCTACTATCGTAGCTTGCCAGCACATGCACCCATTCATCCTCGAAAATCGTATCGGGAGGCGAATTCCAAACGCCGAAATCGTTACTCCGATTAGAATAGAATTTCAGCGTATTCGAGTTTCCATCCGGAAGGTCAGCGACCCCTTTCGACGAAAAATACAAGTAGTAGTCCGGGGAGTTGATGATTCTCGGATGGGGGCTGGAAAGCAGGTTATCGGATTTCACGAACGCCGACAAAGTTGTCTGAGCCGAAAAGCTCGACGTATACCGGGCAAAACTGCTTGTCCCATCTAAATCAATACCGCTGCCCAAAGGCGCGCTAACTCGTGACGCGCCATCCAGAGTCGCATTGCTATTCCCGGCACTGTCAATTAATGTCAATCCAGTCCCATTCATCTCCCAAGATTGAGTCAGGCCGGATGTAACGTCGCTATTCGGCCCAACAACAACGACCTTCTCCACCGATCGAACGACACCCTGTTTCGTCGCGGAAAAACGAAAACGATAGAGACCGTTTACGCTAAAGATCGCGGTAAACTTTCCCGGCACCGTTTCCTCAATCGTCGCTCCCGCATCTCCCGAAATCTGCGAAACCTCCACTAGAGCATCCGCCAATGCATCCACCTCGAAGACGACCGCGATATCCGCGCTCGGCAATAATGCAATATGACCCGGATGGCTCGGCAGCCGAATATCATGTCCCGTCAATCCTGGTTCAAGCGCGGCTAGCAAATCAAGACGCCCTCCCGAAAGGAGTTTTCCCGACAAGCTTTCGAATGGCCTCGCTGTATCCAAAAGTCTCTGCTTCATTTCGCTCGCGCTCAAATCCGGCTCGTGACTCGCCAGCAAGGCAACCGCTCCCGCGACCATTGGCGAGGACATGGACGTGCCGGACAAGAATTCGTATCCGCCGCCTCTATAGGTCGAGTATACATTTTTACCAGGCGCCACAATGTCTACGCCAGTGTTTCCAAAATTCGAGCTCGCCGCCAGACCATCGCCCTGAGTTGAATTCCCAACCGAAATCACGTTGCTTTCAGAAAAACCCGCTGGAAACTGGTTTTCACCTGGCGCGTCTATATTCCTCCCATCGTTTCCTGAAGCGGCAACGAAGAGAATACCCAAGTCTTCGTGCCTCCGAACTTCCGCTCTCGCCCCGACATTTGGCGAGCCCGATCCATAGGAATTATTTGTCGCGACAATCTTAATACCGCGCTCCTTCAAGCTCGACACGTACCGAAGCGCTTCTGAAATACCGGAGCTCGATAGCCCGCTGGCATCGCCCACCTTCAACGGGACAATCTTCACGTTCCAGTTCACTCCCGAGGATCCTAGGCCATTATTTCCGCGGGCTCCGGCAATTCCAGATACGTGCGTGCCGTGACCCGTTTCATCATCCGCAATCGAGTCGTCGCTAAAAAAATCCCATCCGCTCACGTCATCCACGAAACCATTGCCATCGTCGTCTATATCATTTCCAGGGATTTCTCCTGTATTCACGAACACATTATCCATTAAGTCCTCGTGATCGAAAGTGAATCCCGTATCGACCACACCGACCACGACATCGTCGCTTCCGGTCGAGAATTCCCACGCATCCGGCGCCAGAACCTGATCCAGGTGCCACATAACCGACGGTCGGAATTCGCTCGGCTGGGCAAAGGTGAAGTGCAAGTCATCTCGCGATACGAGCGTATTCGGAAATTCAAGTTTCAAAGATTCCAATACGCTCAAAAACGAATCTATAGTCGGCGCGGCAATCCGGACTTGGACGAAATCGGACAAGCGCGATTTCCAAGAAACGCTGAGATCGTTCGAGACAAGATAGGATTCGAACCGGGCCGTATCCACTTTGCCCGGATCCGCGTCGAACATGATCTCATCTCCCTTCGCGGCATATTGCGTCGCCAGCGTAAACGCGTCGCTATCATCCGCTTTCCGATAGACGTCTTTAAGGAAAACGTACCGCACGCGCGGATCTTCGCTCTTCAACAGATAATAGACGCTCAGCGATTCCGATCCCGCCTCCGCAGGCCTAACCTTCTTATCCGCGACTTCATAGCTCTCGAAACGACCCGCAGGCGTAAAGCTCTCCAGCATATCCTCGATCGTCTCCGAATCGCCTACGTGACTTTGCGCTTCGACCTCTTCAATCGGCTCCGGACGTTCCCGCTCGGCTACTTGAATTGGCAACGATTTCTCTTCCAGCGGCTCATCGGAAGAAAGCCAGCCCCAATAGGCCAAGGCCACGAGCGTTCCCGCAAGAGCGGGAAGAAGAGTTTTTGTTTTCATCTAGATTCGTTTTGCTTCTAAGGGGTGCGAGAATTGTTACGAATCGAGGAGGGAGTATCATGTAATACGCACGTGATGCTAACTCGTATTCAAAAAAAAGCCGCAAGTTGTTAAACTCGCGGCCGAAAGTCGATAAAAGCGACTTCCTATCAGGACGATTCCGACTCGGAAGGCGCAACCTCCGCTTTCTCGATCGACCTGAACACCAGTTTCTCGTCTTCGCGATCCACTGTCACCGTATCCATCTCAGTGATCTCGCCTGCAAGCAGGGCTTCCGCTAACGGATCTTCGAGCAAACTCTCGATGGAACGACGGAGCGGACGCGCCCCATACTTCTCGTCGTAGCCATTGTCGATGATCAGCTCTTTCGCATCCTTTGTCAGCTCGATATTGATTTTCTTCTCCGCCAAACGCTTCTGTACTTTCGCAATCTCGAGATCGACGATATCGAACAGATGCTCGCGAGCCAAACTGTGGAAGACGATGAGATCGTTGATGCGGTTCAGGAACTCCGGCTTGAAAATCTTCTTCGCCTCGGTCATCACGTCGTCTTTGATCGATTCGTAATCGTCGGCCATCGTCTTCGCCACGCCAAATCCCATCTTGGACTTGTTTTGAATCGCCGAGGCGCCAACGTTAGTCGTCATGATGATGATCGTGTTTCTAAAATCGATTATGCGGCCCAGGCTATCCGTGAGGCGGCCTTCCTCGAAAATCTGCAGCATTATCTGGACGACGTCCGGATGGGCCTTTTC
>JAJFLS010000144.1 GCA_021772595.1 Opitutales bacterium | reverse complement strand
TGATACCATGCCGCTCCCAAGTAGTGCTTCTCTGGTTGAAGCCAGAATGGGATCTTTACATTCCCTTCTTTTCTATATCGAGCATATTTCTGATCGGTAGACCATGATTGGTCATTGATTAGCCCGGTCCATTTTGTCTCTACTGAGATGTCTTCCCCTTTACCGTTTTCCGCCATCGAGCCGGGCAGATTAACCGTTTCTGGGAGTTCTTGACTATGCCACTGTCCATCGATCCCGACGCTTTCTGTATCTACCCTGAACTTCCATTCGCCTGAAAGGTCGATTTGCTGTTGTTTCTGACTGCACGCGCATATTAGAACTATTGGAGTCAAGATGATATAGTGTGCGAGTTTCATTGTATTTATTTTGAGTTTCTATGGCGTTTAATGTGATATTGAGTCTTTTTCATTTAAAGAGAGCCAGGAGCTGGTTCACGGAGATATCGATGTCCGGTTCAAAGCGTTCGCTTTGCATATACTTTATCAGGCTGCGTCGGAACTGACGCGCCGCATGTCGCTGCTGGAGATTGTTGTCCAAGTCATATCCGCATACCAGCAAGCGACCCTTGCCCACACGTGTTTCAAAGACTTGGCCCAGCATCCGCGTTTGATGGAAATCCGTAACTGGCTGTACAATCGGTCGAAATCCCTCAGGAGTGTCATCCAGTAGAAATGTGGTAGCTCCTTCGGTCAGCTCGTACCATTGCCAATCGCTGTGACCTGAATTGGGAAATTCCGCCAAGGCGGGATGATCCGGATCGCACACAACTCCGAGCGAAGAAAACGCATCATCTCGCCAGCCAGCGGACCAATACACAGAAAGGAACTCGGATTTAGCTGTGTAGGAACCTTCCGCCCCGTAGGGCAGAAGCAATACGGAGGCTCCGTTGGCCAAGGCGCTTTGGGTTTTTTTGTCTAGGCGCTTGCTTATCCGCACGTTTCCGCTTTGAGGTTCAACGCCATAAGGTGGGTACACCCAAAGGCTCCATCGGTTCTCTGTATCCGCCATCTGGATTTTAAAACGGAGCACGGTCGCCCGTTTTAATTCCTTTAAGGACACCTTCACTTCTCCCAGTCGAGTCAACCTACCCGCCGGAATATCAATCAGATTCATCTGACCTTCAGCAACGAGGCGACCCGTCGCAGTTGTTAGAGACCATGTGGCCGGCTCGCCGATCAGGTCTTCCGGCCCATAATGCGCAACCTCAACGGTGGCCCTAAAGTCTTCGTCGGTGGTCCAGAGATAGCGCGAGAAACGCGCTAGGGCGACCGTTGGCGCGTTCCATTCAAGGACGTCCTCCCGGGTCACGATACCCTTGGATTCCCAGAAAGGATCAAGGATTCCAACCAGGGCTTCGCTCTGACCTGTGAAGTCGTTAAGCATCAAAAGCTGATAGCCGGAGTAATCCGAGGTCCGCAGCATCGCTTCGTGTTCCGCTTTGTACTGCACCATTTGGAATTTTGCCGAGGCGCGTTTGAAGTCTGCCGCCTGATCGAGCAAGGGAGTTGCGGCAAGCTTTTCCTTAAGGCGTTGGTAGTTTAGGGGTCTGAGTGGGCCATCAAACTTTGGCAATAGGGTTTCGTAGTCCGGGAATACCGGGCGTTGACCCGTCTCGTGCGCCACTAGCGGCAGGTCCACTGAAAGGGCTCCAGCGGAGAAATCCCAGTTTGTGTGAGGCGGGCCGACACCGCGTGTCCGTTCGGTTCCGGTTGTGTGGGTGACCCAAAAATCATCGGTGGGAACCCTGCGGCGAGCGGTAGAGGCATTGTATAAACGCCGGGCATCGCGCTGTTTCGCTTCATTGAGCAGGTCATCTACCCGCGTCCAGTCTGTGTCCTTGCGCGCAAATTCGTTTCCGATACAAAACAAGGCGAAAGAAGGGTGGTTTCCGTAAGCCTCGCTTATCCGTTGGATTTCCTGCCGGACAAACGCTTCCACCGATTCATCCTGTCCGAGCGGTTTGGGTTGGCTGAAGGTATCCGTGGTCCATCCATCTACCCAGAACACGGTTTCCGGCGCTATGTAGAGGCCCAACCGATCAGCAGCTTCAAACGCTGCTTCCGGTGGACACCAACTGTGATACCGCACGTGGTTGAAGCCATGGGACTTGATGATCCCCAGCACGCGCATCCATTCGTCCACCGTTACCGGAGGATGTCCAGTGCGTGGATACACCGCGCAATCGAGGGTTCCCCGAAGGAAAATGCGGCGGCCGTTGACCCGAATGGCGCGTCCGTCCCGGACGATGTGCCGGAATCCGAACCGCGTACTCCGGACGTCCTCATAATCGTCTCCGCTTAATTCCGCCCGTAGGGTGTAGCGCTTTGTATTGAACTCATCCCACGACTCCGCTACGCGACTGAGAGGGATCACACCCTCAATCCGTTGCTCTCCTGGTTCGGTCGTTACTTTTAATGTAGTTGAACCCAGGCTTTCGTTTGTCTCCTCGTCCAACACCGTGAGTTTCAGATTGCCCGACCATAACTTTCTTGTCCGGTTCATGACCATCGCGGTAAGCTTCACTTGTTCGCGGTCGGCCGCCGGAAAGATCTGCATCGTCTGCAAGTGAACCGGATCCGTCGCGCTTAGCTCAATCGCGCCTACGATTCCATTCCAACGGGATTGCGTTTCCGGACCATAGGCATGACCGATGGTCCCGGTGTTGTGGATCATACGATTGTCCACGCAGATGGTAATGCGGTGATTGCCGGGGGAGAGAATTCCCAGCTCGTAGCGATGGGCGGTAGCGAGGCTGTCGAAACGTCCGCTGAAGCGCCCATCCACCCAAACCTGACTTTCCCAAATGACGCGCTCTAGACTAAGTTGAATAGACTTACCCGACCACGTATCGGGAATGGTAATTTCTTTTTGATACCATGCTCGACCGAGATAGTAATGATCTCGTACCAGAAACCCACGTTCGTCCGCTTTGCTGGTTATTTGGGTGGCAGGAAACTTGGAATATTCGAACTCCACCGGGTACGTCATAGTGTTACGATCCAATGAATGGCCTTCGCCCCGGAGATCGATGGTTCCTGGTAGGTCGATCGGGTAAGGCAACGAGCGACTTGCCCATCCTTGGTCGATTCCGACATCATCTGGATCCAATTCAAACTGCCATGCCCCCTCCAGAGGCAAGCGGTCTTGGGCGGACGCTATGGGTTGAAGGGCAAGCAGAAAAACCACGGATAGCCTGATGATGTTCGTCATAATCTTTCGTTGTCGGAAATTCATCAGTATCCTCGTATTGCCTAAGGACCGTTAGGTGGGGATTAGCTGCTTTGACGATTGTCAGAAAATGATGCCATACTCGCGAACTGATTGGAATTGATGAAACTATACCATAGCAGTTTGAAAGTTGCCATGACCTATCTTATCCAATTATCTGGATTATCTTATGAATGGAGCAAAAGAAGGCTTCCCAAATCAAATCCTGATTCGGTTTCCTTTGGATGTCATTATTCGCATGCGGAATCTTCCGCTTTGCCGGATGCTCTATGTGACCGATATCGGGCATTATCCGGAAGCCGAAAACCACTTTGTTTCTCGACCGTAAGGCTATCCGCAGTATATTTTCATTTTCTGCGTAGGAGGCCATGGATGGTTGGAGCTGGAAGATGAGAGATATGAAACTAACAAGCTCCAGGCGTTCCTGATTCCAGCCCATAAAGCCCATGCTTATGGATTGAAGACCGGCCAGAGATGGAGAATCTTCTGGATTCATTTCAATGGGATGGAGGCGAAGGCGGTCGATCTGGCTGCTAGCCCGGACATCGAGCCGAAAAGTAGGCGGGCAGCGGCGGCGATGACCCAGTCGATGGACAAGAATATTGGCCGACTGTTGTCGCAGCTAGATAATTTGAGCTTAACTGAGAATACCTTGATCGTGTTTCTAAACGACAATGGAGGCACCAACAGTGGAGCCTACTCGAATGGCGATTTGCACGGTTCTAAAGGCACCTATTGGGAAGGAGGCATTCGAGTGCCCTACATCGTTTCTTGGCCAGCCGAGTTGCCCAAGGGAATACGATTCAACTATGCAGTGTCCTCGCTTGATTTGTTGCCAACCTGCGTATCTGCAAGTGGTGGAGTCTTGGATACTGATTGGGAAATGGATGGTGTAGGTTTACTGCCTTACTTGAGAGGCGAGCGTCTGGATGCGCCACATGAAATTTTGTTCTGGCGATTTTGGCGCGTGGCGGTCGCGCGAGAAGGGCCGTGGAAATTGCTGCGCGTTGCCGAGGATCCGCTGAAAAATGAGCGGGAGTTGCTGGCACCGCTTGTCTTGATAAACTTGGACGACGACCCGGCGGAGAAGACGAATCTTGCAGCGCGATACCCGGAAAAGGCGGAGACTATGCTTCGTAAACTGGTAGAATGGGAGCGGCCTTTGGCCCAGCCGCGCTGGTATGACGGATCGGCTTGGGAGCATTGGCAAGCGGAGCAGTTGAAAAACCACGCGATGGAGCCGTAGGTTGTGTAGGGCGACTCTCTCCGAGACTGTTTAATAAATCAGTTCGGCGAATCGTTGGAACGGGACGGCGCCCGTTCACTACCCTAAGATTCTTTTCAAATAGGTAGCGTTCGGGCGCCGTCCCGAATTCCCCGCTGATTATTAAACAGCCTATCACGCCAGCAGTTGGGAGATCGTTCCGGAGCTGTCGGCGAAGCGGTCCATTTTTATTCCCATGGCTTGGGCTTGGGTGCTCCAAAGGTTGGCGAGCGGAGTGCCTTCCGAGCAGTGATAGTGTCGGCTGGTTTTGAGTTTTCCGCGTCCAGTGCCGGCCACGATGATGGGGAGGTCGTTGTACTGATGGGTCGAGCCGTCGCCGAGTCCGGAGCCATAGGTGAAAAGCGTGTTGTCGAGCAGAGAGCTGCCATCCGATTCTTCGATGCGGTCCATCTTCTCTACGAGGTAGGCGAACTGCTCCATGTGGAATCGGTCGAGCTTCATTAGGTCGTCGGAGTACTCTTGCTGGTTGTGGGACATCTGGTGGTGGCTTCTCGGTTCGTCGAAAACGCCTTCGAATGTGAAAGGCGTATTCCATCTTTCGGGTCCGACCATAAAGGTGGCGACTCGCGTTAGGCCAGTCTGGAGGGCGACTACCATTAGGTCTCCCATTAGTCGGATGTAGTCTCCACGCGGCAAATACGCGGCGGTTGGTTCGGCCATGTGGACTTTGTCGAGTTCGCCTTTCATTCGGTCGAGTTTATCCATCTGCTCTTCGATCGCTCGGAGCGACTCGAAGTACTCGGCGAATTTCTGTTGATCAGCGTATCCAAGTTCCCGGTTCAGCGAATGGGCATCGTCAAGGACGAGATCGGTGATGTTTCGGAAATCCTGGATCTCCTGCGTGCCGAAAAGTCGTTGGTAGGCTTTGCGCGGATCGCGGATCGAGGGGGCGACGTGGCCAGTGCCGTACCAGGAGATGTTATCGAAGTAGATCGATTCGAGGTTGTCGCGATGGCTATTGCAGCTGAACTCCAGGGTGCGGAAGGGTGTGTCCGTGCCGATTTGGTCGGCGACAATGTGATCGAGTGATCGGTCGAGCGGCCAGGCGGATTGCTCGATTGAAAAGGGGGCCGCGCTGCTGAGAAAACAGGAGGCGCACTGGGCGTGGACATCGGTGCCATTCTGGAAGGTCCGGTCGAGCCCGGTGATGAAGGTGATTTTGTCTTTTACCGTTTCGAGCGGCTGCAAAGTTGGAGTGAGCTCCAGATCGTGGAAGCCAGTCTTGATCGATGGCACATAGTCCGATTTCATCCGATTGCCTTGATTCCCCACGGGAATTTCGGCGTTCGCTTCGCCTGGAAAGAACCCGCGCCGGACGACACCAATCGGCACGTAGAAAAACGCCATCCGCTGGGTAGGCATTTTCTTCGGAGCGACTCGAGCTACGCTCTCTAGCCAGGGTAGGGCGAGAATCGCGCCGCCGGTGCCTCGTAGAAACGATCGCCTGCTTAATGGGCTCATTCGATTGGCTGTTAGGTCAAGGTAGGGCTAGAGGCACTGGCTTGGCATTGTGAAATTGGGTTGCGCGGCGCTGCGGGACGCTGCTGCCCTACCATTGGGAGAGAGCGTGGGGATTGCAATGATGTTTCGGTTTGCTCGCATTATCGAGTCGAAGTCAGAGTATTTGGAACCTCTTTGCGGAAAGGGCGGAAATACCATTGGCGGATTCGACTCAAGACTCGTCCGCAGTCTTCGGCGACGAGTAGCGAGCATGGAATCAAGTAGAGCGTGATGGCGGTGGCGAAAACCACGCCGAAGCCGAGAGAGACTGCCATGGGTATTAGGAACTGCGCTTGGAGAGAGGTTTCCAACATCAGTGGTAGCAGTCCGACGAATGTGGTTACGGATGTCAGCATGATGGGCCGGAAACGCTTGCCGCCAGCCTCGAGGCATGCGTTGAAAAGAGACATGCCTTCGCGCGTTCGTTGGTTGATGTAGTCGACCAGTACGAGCGAGTCGTTCACGACGACTCCGGCCAGTGCCAGCATTCCGAATACAGATAGGTAGGAAGGCGTCAGTCCCATGATCATATGGCCGAGCAGAGCGCCGATTACGCCGAAGGGTAGGGCGGTCAAAACAAAGAAGGGTTGGACCATCGACTTGAACGGAATGGCTAATAGGGCATACAGAACAAAAATAAGCGCGAGGGAGCCGATTATGGTGCGGCGTTTAGAGTCCTCTGCCTCGGCGACGTAGCCCATCCATTGATAGGAGATTCCTTCGACCTCGTCGCAAAGCTCCTGGATTTGCGGTGTAAGTTCTTTCGATATTCCGATGATATCCACGGTTTCGTCTATTGGTTGAGCGCCAATGCGAATGACTTCGGCCCGGTCGTTTCGTTCCACGAATGTCGGAGCCGTCGTAAACTCAATGTTGGCGACTGTCGTGAGGGGGACATCT
This sequence comes from Opitutales bacterium, assembly GCA_021772595.1. Lineage (GTDB taxonomy): Bacteria > Verrucomicrobiota > Verrucomicrobiia > Opitutales > Opitutaceae > Pelagisphaera. Next base: position 5,002 of record JAJFLS010000144.1, on the reverse strand, counting down.
GCGCCTCGTGGCGTTCGAATCTTTATACGCTCGAAAGTGTATAGGGATTCGCGTTTTGCATCGGGCAAACGAACCATGACCCGGATGTCGTCGGCATCCTGTAGTACGCGTTGGGCTTGTTCGCCGTAAAATGCCTGCCTGATATGCCGGGCCAGCAATTGCTGAGTCAGTCCCAGCTCGATGGCGCGTGGCTTTAGTGAAACCACAAGTTCTTCAGCTCTTAAATTTATATCCGCCCAGGCGGTGCTGATGCCTTCGAAATCCCTGAGCAAGTCACGGATCTTTCCAGCCACGTCGGCCTTTTCCTGCGAACTCGGTCCGCGTAGTTCGAGGTGTAAATATTCTTCGTTGTACTCGCCGCTCTGTTTTAGAGAAGATTCCGAATACACTCTAAATATCCTGGCCTCCGGTATGGGGCCGATTATTTCCGCCCAACGCTTGGCTATCATGCTGTTGCGGGGGCCGGGTTCGCTGCGATCTTCGGGGGGAATGACTTCCACTTGGACAAAGCCTTGCGCTGAACTGTACCCTTTACCCGGATACTTGGCTCCCGATACCAGGGAAATATTATGGACCAGCGGTTCGCCGGTGCCAGGATCGACAAACTCCTCCTTCAACTGATCGACGGCGCCCGCGATTCTACGAACGTATAGGTCGGTGATCTCTAAGGGGGTGTAGCCCGACATGGCGAAGATGGCTGTCAGACGAGACGTATCAACCGTAGGGAACGACTGAAAACCCATGCGGCCACCCATGCAATAGCCAGCCATAAGCAACCCCATGGTCGTGAAAAGCGCGAGGACCGACAAACGGTGCGACACCGCGAATTTGAGGGAAGGCTGATATACCTTCGCCACAAAGCGCTCCAGGCCGTTGGAAATACTTGTTTGGAAGCGGGAGAAAAAGTTCGTGCTCGGCTTAATGCGGATGTGCTTCAAGTGAGCGGGAAGAATCAGTTTGGATTCGATCAGCGAGAAAAGCAGCACGGGGGCCACCACCGGCGGAATCTGTTTTGCAAAGTCACCCCAAACGCCATCGAAGTAGAGCAAAGGCAGGAAGGCGACGATGGTGGTGATCACTCCGAATGTTACCGGCACTGCGACTTCTTTGGTTCCCAGAATACTGGCTTCGGTTGGATCCATACCCGTTTTGAGTCGAGTGTAGACATTTTCTCCCGTGATGATCGCGTCATCGACTACGACTCCCAGAACCAAAATGTAACCGAAGAGACTCATGATGTTGGCGGTGACCCCAAAAAACGGCATGAGCAAAACGCCTCCGGCAAACGAAACAGGAATCCCCAGCACGACCCAGAACGCTACCTTGGGTCGCAAGAAGATCCCCAATATGATCATTACTAAAATGCTTCCTTGGAACAATGAACTAACCAGCGTATCCAGACGTCCCCGGATACTCTGAGACTCGTCCTTCCAGATATCAAGTTCCACCCCGTTCGGGAAACGGGTGTGGGCATTGGCCACGTAATCGCGTACCTTATCCGAGATATCGATGGCGCTTTCCTGCCCGACTCGCATCACCTCCACGTAGAGCGCGGGTTTGTCATTGAACTCGACATACTTCGTTCCGCCTTCGAAGCCGTCGATGACGGTAGCCACCTCGCCGATCAGAACATCGGCTCCATTGGCCGAGCGAATAGCGATTTTCGAAAAATCTTCCACTGTGTACGCCTGTCCTTTTGTTCGGACTGTTAATCTGCCGCTTTCAGTTCGAATGGTACCGGCAGGCATATCGATGGAACTGCGACGGATCGCATCGGCGATTTGTTGGAACGTGAGGTTGTAGGATCTGAGGAGCGTTTCGTCGGCCTCGATGGATATTTCTCTGGCTCGGTCTCCTTGGATACGGGTTCGGCTGATGCCGGGGATTTCCAATAGATCGTCCCTTACTTGGCGAGAGGCCTTGAGAAGATCATGGTCGCTCAACTTTCCCGAAACCGCAACGGTGAGCACCTCTCGGGAATTAGCGGATTCAGGAATGAAGATACGCGGAGGTTCTGTTTCTCTGGGAAAGGTATTGATGGTGTCCACCTGGGCTTTTACGTCGTCCATCAATGCCCGAAGATCTACGCCGTCTTTGGCGCGTATATAGAAACGCGCCCGGCCGTTGCTGCCGTCGGCATTGAGTTTATCGATGCCTTGCACGCTTTCCAGCGCTGCCTCTACCGGGATTAATATAGCCTTTTCTATATCCTTGGGGGTGCCGCCTCGGTAACGCATATCCATCATTACCAGATTCCAGCTCAGGGCAGGCGTTACCTCCAAAGGTATTTTGAAAAAGGCCGTGTACAAGCCAGCCAGCAAAAGGCCAACCATGAGGAAGTTGGCAGCGATACTGTTTTTCGTGAACCAGCGGATCATAGGTTAAAGCGCCCCGGATTTTCCGCCGAGGCCTTTTTCGGGTTTGCCCGCCTTGGGATCCACTAGGGTGGTTTTGGATAAAGCCTCAGGATCGATATCTGGAAGAATTTCAACCTTAGCGCCTTCTGGCGCATAGTATAGCTTAGTGATTGACAAAAGAGATCCGTCCGGGATGTGAGGATCGCGAACGAGTACGTTGTGTTCGTCCGCCCAGACGGCTTCAATGGTTAGGTTGTGCAGCGTCAAATCCTTGGGATCGACGATGTGAATCTGGTCCAGCCGTTTTACGCCAACTCTCGGCAAAACCATGACGTTTTTCAGTACCTTCCCTGAGATGGATGCGGTTACCGGCTGACCGATTCGCAAGGGTGGTTTTTCGGAAACAATACCAAATGGATCGTCTATTTTGGCGATGGCAAATAGCTCAAGCGAGCTGGCGTCGAGCGTGCCCTCAGTTCGAATTATCTGCGCTCTCCAGACTGTTTCGTTTGCGGGATTGAGGGTGTCTCTCAGCACCACTTCCACAGGTGGATCCCCAACCCTTTCCGGTAAAATTAGCAGAGGTAAATCCTCTCCGTTTATGGGAAGGCGAACTTCCGCATAATCGGATGCGAAAATAGTGCCCAACGAAGAATTGGTACGAATCGCCTGTCCCAAGCCGACGGCACGCTGGCGAACACGCCCATCAAAAGGCGCCCGAATTTGGGTGCGTTCCAAATCACGCTGGGCGCGGCTGAGTTGAGCATTAGCAGATTTCACATTGGCTTCGGCTTGTTTTAATTGCGGGATACGTAGCACTAGCGGATCTGGATCTTCATTCAGATTCGGACTCAGTTTCTCCCAATTCAATCGAGCCTGATCTGACTCTGCCTTTTCCAAAGCGTATGCCGAGGTGGTGCGCGCCACCTGCGCTTCGGCATTGGCTAAAGCCGCTTCAAAATCCGCTGTGTCCAATTCCACCAGAATTTCCCCTGCTTTGAAGAATGCTCCGTCTTCGAAGTTGGCGCTGATACGAACTATCTTTCCCGTTACCTCTGAATTCAGAGTGATTTGATCGTGAGGACGCACATTTCCCTGGGTCACAATCTTGGTTTCGTAATCCTGAGCGACGAGCTCGACCACTTGGGTCTTGATGGGGCGCGGTTTCCCTTTCGCCTTTTTGGTCTCTTCGGGCTCGACGGAAAGTATCAGGTAGCCGATTACCCCCAGGGCCAACACCGCCACCGGTAGCGAAAGCCGTACGATAAGGGAGAGCAATTTTCCGATCCTGGATTGTGAAGTTCTGGCGAGCGCTGCGTTTGCGGGCACTGATTCGATAGGCTCGTTTGGAGGAGAGCTGTATTCATTTTGACGCATGGGCAACGTGTGAAATTGGGGTCGCGATTTGGGCGGTATCGACAGGGGGTTCTGTTTGAGCCTCTTTGTTGCTACTAATAGACTTACGCAGAAACGGGTCGCTCAAGACAATCTGTTTTATCATCGTCTGCAGGCGGTAACCGTCGGCGCGGGTCTCGTGGACTATGCGATCAAGCGCAGGCGAGTCTTCAAAAGCGACCTCGCGTCCGAGGGCGAATGAAAGCAAATGCGTGGCGAACGCCCGCGTGAAGCGATCCTTCTCGGCCAGAATCGCGTCTTTGAAGTCGACGATATTCCTGAAGGGATACTTGCGGAATAGAACGCCGTCGGCCGTCACCTCGCGCCCATTTTCGTAGTGGTCGCGCCAGACGCCGGTAGGGCCGAAGTTTTCTAGGGCGAAGCCGAGGGGATCGATCCGCTTGTGGCAGCCGAAGCATTCGGGCTTGTCGCGGTGAGCGTCGAAGCGTTCGCGAAGGGTGAGGAATTCGACCGCGGGAGAGTCTTCGCTTTCGGGCAACGGAGGCACGTCGGCGGGCGGCGGCTCCGGCGGATCGTTGAAAATGACCGATGCGATCCAGGCTCCGCGCGTGATCGGCTGGGTCCGGTTGGGGTTGGATGTCATGGTCATAACAGCTGCGGTGGTGATAACTCCGCCCTGTCGGCGGTCCTCCAGAGGCACTCGGCTAAAAGGAATCGCGGTGGGCGGTACCCGTTTGGATTGGGTTCCGTCGCGATACCACGAATCCAGAAGTTCACTACGATAGCTGTAGTCGGAATCGATCAGCTCAAGAATCGAGCGATTTTCGACCAGAATCGTTTCGAAGAGGAGAAGCGGCTCCAGCATCATGTGCATGCTGGTCCGGTATTTAGCGAAGTAAAATTCCGGATACAAATCGGGATCGGGGACGGAGGAGATGATTCGCTCTAGCTGAAGCCATTGCGACGGGAAGCTGTCGCAAAATCGTTTGACGCGTTCGTCTTTCAGCATTCGTTCGACTTGCTCGTTCAGCACGCTCGATTCTCGGAGCTCTCCGTTGGCCGCAAGTTCTAGTAAGGTGGGATCGGGCAGGCTGCCCCAGAGGAAAAAGGACATTCGAGAAGCGAGCTCGAAGTCGTTCGCGCGTTCGGTCTGATCGTAGAGGTATAAGAAACGTGGAGACGCCAATGCGGTCGAGGCGACGGCTTTCATCGCGTCTGTGAACGATTCGCCTGACTGGATTCGATTGATCGCATGTCCGGCGTATCGATCCAGAAGCGAGTCATCCGCG
>JAJFLS010000143.1 GCA_021772595.1 Opitutales bacterium | reverse complement strand
GGACCCCATCCATCCCGCCGGTTGCATTCGGCTTGATTTTCTCCCTTTAAAAAGCAATTTCCTACCAATAAACGACATCTATCCTTGCTCTCAATAAAAGCTAGCAGTAGCCAATATTCCCATGGACGACCTCATCCGATTGAGTCAGGAAAACTATTTCAAGGAAAAGGATTTCCCTTTGGATGTTGCGACTTGGACTGAGCACGGTGATTACCCTCGTCATGTGCACGATTTCTCCAAAGTCGCGATCGTTACCCACGGCTCTGGAACTGCGGATGTAGATGGCCAATTGATCCCCTTTCGCACGGGCGACGTATTCGTCATGCACGGCAACCGTTCCAATGCCTATTTTGATACGGAGCATCTGACCATGACGAACGTCTTGTACGACCCGAAGACGATCGAGCTCAACCGATTCGATCCGGGCCTGCATCCAGGCTACCAAGCGCTCTTTGTCGTCGCACCCGCTCTAAAGGACAAGGAACCCTACAAACGCCACCTGACATTGAGCCTAGATCAGCTCATCCAGGTGAAAGCTCAGACCGATACGATGGAGAAAGAACTGCTCCAGAAGGAACCGGGGTACCGACTTACGGCAATGGGGCATTTCATGATTCTCGTTTCCTTGCTTTCGCGCTTTTTCTCGACAGCCGAGACGCCCAATGCTCGCAAATCGCTACAACTGGGCAAGGTCCTCAGCCACCTGGAAGAGCACTTCATGGAGGAAGTGGATATTGATGGGCTCCTTAAATACTCCGGCATGTCGCGCCGCTCCTTTTTCCGAGCATTCCCTGAAGTGACCGGAAAGACGCCCCAGGCCTACTTGCTCCATTTGCGCGTGAAAAAGGCAGTCGAAATGCTCGAAATGACCGATAGGAATATTACCGAAACCGCCTTCGATTGCGGCTTTCAGGACAGCAACTATTTTTCACGACAATTCAAGAAAATCATGGGAACGACTCCCAGCGAGTTTCAAAAAAAATACTATCGAACTCGGTAAGCGGCGCGCAGAAGCCTACCTGTAGGTCGTCTCGTCAAATACCCCGATAAGTCGGTGGTTGAGGCGACAAATCTTTTAGTTTTTCATAAGGACCTGTCCGAGGTACTCCTGATCGGGCATCAGCATCAGAGCTCGGGTCGTTTCCAGCGGAAGGATGGCCGGAAGCGACACCTTGCTGATCTTGCCAGTGGACGGATCCAGCAGTTTGACGGAGTCGGAATTCCCTTTCCGGCGATTTCCTTGCACGCCCACCGAGATTGGTTCCTGCGACCGATTGACCAATAGGTAGACCTGCTCACAGCCCTTATGGAAACGCCCAACGGTCAAGGTATCGGCGCCCGGCGTGAACGTGAGATCAAATTCCGGCGAATACGAATGTCTGATCGCATCGGCGATTTCATCCATGCGAATCGCCCGCGCGTTTTGCAAAGCGTCTTTTACCGCAGGGTCATTCTTCGCGTATTCGGCGCCACAAGGCACCTGATCGACCCAAATGACTTTTCCGCCCGATTTCTCGAAACGCTCCAGCTGCTCCAGAACCGCCAAGGGAATGAAGTCGAGTTGCGGCAAAACCAGGGTGTGATAGGAGCCGTATCCAATATTCATATATCCATCTACGATCTCGGCTTCCGCCACGGCTTCGGGATGAACGATATTGTATTCAACATCTTCGGCTATCAGAGCCTTTTCCGTTTTATCCCACTCCTCTTGCCGCTCCTCGTGCAATTTGAGGATATTCGGCCAGAACTGCTTCGATGCCAGCAAGTCCGCCTGAAACATGGCGATGGGATAATAAAGCCCGACCCCCGCTTCGCGCCGCGCCCCGCGCAGCACTTGGGTGAGGCGACCCGTGTACTCATTGAAAAAGCGAAACTCCTCCTTGGTGTAACCGGCAGCGACTCCACCTCCCCCTGCGACGGCATGCTCGTCCCTGCGGTCAAGCGGCAGATAAGAAGTAAAATGATTGGCGCCATGAAAAGAGGCCATGTTCACGGAGTTGATCAACAAGGGCAGAGCAGGCGAAAGTCGACTCAGGCCATAACCGCCGATAACCGGGTCCAGCAGCATAATGGTAGTGTCCTTCTTTTTCCATGACGCCACCGAACTGAAAAAACGCGTCTGCTGATAGGCGAAGTCATAAAACTCCTCGGGATTGGGAATCGGAATATCCAAAGCCGGTACATCGAACTCCGAAACGAATTTCATCATATCTCCATAACCTTGAACGTGCATGGAGAGATAGTCGTTCAATAGAAAATGCCCGCTCGATTTAATCCCCCGCGCATTGCACCACTCGCGAATCTGGGTAGCGAAGCTGTCTGTGAACAGGGCTGCGACGGCTTGACGATAGTGAATACGGGCCCGTCTAGCTGCGTCGTCTTCGCCTTCGAAGAGAGCCGACAAAACAGTAAAAAGTTCGTAGCCATGCATCTCTTTAAACTGTGCAGCGAGCCCATAGCTCCAAGGCACGCAGGCATAGGGAGCCTCTTCATTCTTTGGGGTGGGAATTTGCCAATGCGTCTGCATTAGATTAGGTTCGTTCGTGTAAAACCCCTCCACTTTCTTCGCGGGATCATCGATCTGCGCCAAAATCGGCTCGTGCATATTGGCGATAAAACGAGACATCGCCTCACGGTTCATCAGATCGGGGAAACGCCCGGTATGCCCAAACTGCTTCATGGTCGACTGACCTTGCGTATTCTTATCGCGGATATAGCGAGCGAAGACTCTCAACTGCCAAGGTCCCTTCAATCCGCGCACGGAGATTTTCCTCTGAGTCGCATCTATACGAGTCGACACGCTCAGATCGACCCCTCCCCTCTTCACCGGATAAAGCGCGGCATAAACGATGTCATGCAGATCTTCAGGCAGCGTATAATCGATACGTGAACGATCCTTGCCGGAGAGCGTCAGCATCGTCAGACTTTTCACTTCAAAATCTGGAATCTCGGCGACCACGCGTCCGCCTGCCATGCCGCTGGGATACCCCCAGTCATCAGCCAACCATACCTTGTAATCGATCTCCCGACCGGCATCCACCAATTTCCCGATGATGCCTGGCCCATTTTCGCCCAGCTTGTAATTTTCGGTACCCGATTCGGGGTACAGCACGCTGTAGAAAAAGGCCATCGTGCTACCGATACCATACTCCGGATACTTTTTTAGAGTGTTCGGCGTCAGTTGGTATTGCGTGATTCGATATTCATTAGGCGGATTTTCAAAGGCTTCCGCGGAGAGATCCGAAGAAAAGTCACCGGCAGTGGCCATGTGCGAATTCATGAGAGCGAAACATGCGCACAGATCGAACATGCCCTTCGAGAGAGCCGAATAACGATATTTGAAGTTCATGATTGGACTGACAGACTAGGACAAAACTTGAGAACGGCGATTCAATCTACTTAGCCTAATGCGCATTAACTCTTCGAAATCAACTGTAGCTCAGCCATCATGCCTATAAAGAAACAGGCTAGAAGCCTGTCCTACTTTAAACAAATCGCTCATTTAACTAATTAGAGTTAAAACCCGACGTACATTCTAACAATTTCATAAAGAAAATTGCCTTTCTTAGAGTACCAAAAACTAGCATACCGGTGCCAAACTGCCAGAGAGATTGCGAATGAATGGTTATTCCCGTAGGCCAAATTTATTAGTCCAAAACTAATAACTCTGCGTTTTGGTCTTGACCAAAACTCACAACTCTTCATTTTGGTCTAGCATGAATTTACAGAAACGCCTTTATGAAGGAGTTTTTCGTGAGCATTTGTCGAATAATCGTCAAATGTGTTTTGTCAGTGGAGCTCGGCAAGTGGGGAAGACTACTACCTGTCGAACGTTGGGAGATCATTATCTTGATTGGGATAACTGGGATCACCAGAGGATCATTCTATCAGGACCAGCTGCTGTTGCTGAATTTTGCCAGTTGAATAAATTGAGGCAAGGAAAGTTGCCAGTTGTCGTATTTGATGAAATTCACAAGTATGCTCGCTGGAAGAATTTCCTAAAAGGTTTCTTTGATGTTTATGCCGATGATTGTCGAATAATTGTTACAGGGTCCTCGCGATTAGATCTTTTTAAACGAGGAGGGGATAGCTTGATGGGGAGATATTTCCCTTACCATATGCATCCATTGACCGTATCGGAATTATTGGGAACAAAGGTTCATGAAGGTATTCATCGCACGCGGAAACTTAGCTCAGAACGATGGAATACTCTCTGGACTTATGGTGGTTATCCAGAACCTTTTTTAAAAGCCAACTCTCGACATAGCCGACGCTGGCAAGCGCTACGGTCTGAAAGGTTATTCAAGGAGGATTTGCGAGATTTAACACGCGTGCAGGAATTAGGTTTGCTTGAGATTTTGGGGCGATTATTGGCTGATCGTTCAGGAGAACAGCTTGTATATGCAAATTTAGCTAAAGATATACAGGTTTCATCGAATACTATAAAAAGCTGGGTGCGCCTATTGACCGAATCATATTATGGATTTCTCGTCCGCCCTTGGTATAAGAATATTACAAAGTCTTTAAGGAAAGAGCCTAAATGGTATTTACGCGATTGGGCCGGTATTGACGATCCAGGGAAAAAGGCGGAGACTTTTACTGCTTGCCATTTATTGAAGGCGGTCAACCTATGGACAGACTTAGGATTGGGTCAATTTGACTTATGTTATTTGAGGGATAAGCAGAAACGAGAGGTGGACTTTATTGTCATTAAAGACAATCAGCCCTGGTTTCTTGTTGAAGTGAAGTATGCGGATTCAGCAATGAGTCCCGCCTTAGAGTATTTTCAAAAACAGACTCATGCAGAGCATGCATTTCAAGTGATTATAACAGAAGATTATATTGGGAAAAGCTGCTTTGATATTGGCAGACCAGTAATTGTTCCGGCAAAGACATTTTTATCAGAATTAATCTAGAGGCTGTCCCCGATTCGTCAGAGCTCGCCGCAGTTACCGACCGCGAATTGCCCGCGGTTCACGACAATGAATCCATCAACTGCCCCGCGAACCAAATCGGAACAATTGAATTTCAACATCCAATCCCATCCACTCCGAAAAACAAAAAGGGCACGCAACCAAATTGGCAGCGCGCCCTTCTAACCCAAACTAACCTACTTGAAAACAGTTCTTAGAAGCTAAAGGTATTCGTCAGAGTGATGGTCCTCGGCGGAGCGATACGATAGGACGCGGGCGTGCCGTCCGGCTGCACAGTGACCGGTATCAGCTCGTCACTCGCAAATACGTTACGAACATTCAAGCGCGTGGTGAGGTTCTTGTTCTGTCCTACCTTCCATCTGTAGGAAGCAAACAGATCGTAATTGGTCAGCGAATCTCCCTTATGGGGCTTCGACACATCGTAGGTCCAAAGTCCCGCAGCTGCATTCGGACGCGGGATGACTGGGAAGCCGAGCGTTCTCGCATCCTGGTAACGAGCAGAGCCTCCAAGGCGCAAGCCCTGATACTTCCCGTCTTGGAATTGATAGCTAACCACCGTATTCACCGACCAAGGACGCAATTCCGGAACATCGGATTCCTCTAGAGCTTTATAAAAGTCGATGCCTTGTCGCATTTGGTTATACCAACCGCGAGCCCATTGAAGGTTCGCAACTTCCTGACTCCGGCCTGGAGAACCATTTCCATGATCCGGATCGTCTGGATCGTTTGCAGACCAGAACCGAAGCTTTCCAGCAGGACCAGAGGTGAGTCGGTCGAACTCCGCGATCACATTGTCGAAGCTGCCCGCCAGTCCGGCGCGCCGGGCTGAAGTCTTGGAAGCGTTCACCATGATATTCAGTCCCTTGATCGGGCTCGCTGAAAATTCGAACTCGTAGCCTTCCGAGAACGTTCCACCCGTCGTGGCTATACCAGACCATTTGGGAGCTCCAAGGGGAGCGCCGTAGGGAGGCACTTGAGTGAAGTAATTCTCGATGTTCATAGCATCCAAAACACGCGGATCAACCGGCTTGGAGAAATAGTCGGCAAGGTACTCATCCGTCTCCGCTACTCTGGCGTCTTTTTCCGCCTGCGAGTACGACTGGGCCCCAGTTTCCGGATCGATGACCGAGCCCAGCCCCGCAGGTCTCATTTGAACCGGGCGACCATCCGACGCGAAGCCAAACCTCGGACCATTGCCTCCGGTTGCAGTCCGATGGGCGTGGTGGCTGACCCAATTAATGTAATTACCGAAACTCTGAGCGCTCACACCACCGGGCAAGGTCACGTTTTCACCGTCGGTTTTGTACTTGGTGGCCCGGAAACTGTACTTCCCATCAGCGGATTCAAGATAAACGCCATACTCATCGGTCACACCAGAGGGATTCTGGATGGACTCGCCAAAGTAGTCTGTTCTACCCGCTTCGGGTTTGAAATTCTCCGCCTTACCCCAAAAGAAACGGACATCCATTCCTCCAATATTATCCTTGATGAATCCCGGAGCTTTAACGACCAAGCCATACGTCTCCGTATCGCCCAAAACCGCCGAATCCAGCTCATCAGGGAGCAGGTAGGAGCCAAATGTGGTATCGGCAAACCCATCCGCATCCGTTCCAGCTTGGAAATTACGATTCTCGACTTCGTCGCGACGCAAGCCCACTAGAGGAAGGACCGTATCGCCCAGCCAACTACCTTGCCAAACAAAGGCCGTCGATTTTATATCTGATTCACCCAAACGAGCGATGTTGTAATCGCGAGCCAAGGGAGAGGATACAAGCCCTTGATTGATTGTACGGATGGGGGCATTGTAAATTCCCTGGCCTCCTGCAACTGGATCCCAGACATTGATCGTCGAGTCCCTGATGATAAGCCTGTCCTTGATACCGACGCCCCCAGCGCCATCGGGACTGCTCGCCGAGCCCGAAAATGACGGTCCGAAATAGTAAAGCGACGCATGTGACCTTACATCCGAATAAGGTCGGAACGAATCCGTGACGGTTAACGCTTGTTGCGGCTGCGTGATCGTTTGGGTCTGCAGACCGTGATTCCGAATATCCGAAAACTCAGTTCGTTCCTCATAGAGCGCCGTGAAGGTGTTCTTGCCGAATAGCTTACTCAACCAGCCATCCGATTGAGTAATTTTAGCGAAATCGAGCGTATAAAACGCGGTCGCGCGAGCGGTATCCGTCTTGGAGGCTCGATAATCAATTCCTGAACCAGCTGCATTCGTCGCGTAAAAGAGCCTGCCTAAATTGGGATTGGCAGTGCCATCGATGAAATTCTCCATAATGTCGATATGGAGCCCTTGTCGGCCCGGATTGCTCGAACGAACATTATCATTCATCACTTCTTGACTATCATAGACCAATTCGAAGCCAAGGGTGTTGTCCATGAAGGTCTGTTCCCAGGCGACATTATACGAATCGAATTCGCGATTCGTCCAGTTGTTTGGACCGTCGATCGTGTTGTTGTAGAAATCAAACCAACTCGGATTGGTCATGGAGAATTCCTTATAAGGCCCCAAGGAACGGAACTCGCCATTGTCGTTCAAATAAGCCCCATAACCCTGAATGCCTCGCAGCTGCGGACTGGCGCTAATCGCTCCGGGCGGGTTCACTAACTCAGTTTCTGGCGGGTACGAAAGCAAGTGCCCGTATACCCGTTTCATATGGGTGTCGCCCTGGACGCCCGCTCCGGTGAAAGCAGTATTAACCCCATTGCTCGAACCGACATGATAGGGTCCATAATAGGGAAAATCAGCCGCGCTCCCGGCATCCTGAGGAATGCCCACCAGCGGATTAATGGTAATCAAATTCCCTGCATCGTCCCTAAAGCTAGGTTCATTGAAATAGGGGCTCACGTAATCCAAAGGAGGCGTCAAGTTCGACAAGGTCGCATTGATTTCGCCCGTTTCGAAGTTGGCCTTGAGCGTCGAACGCACGCCATCGTTCCCATTGAGAAAACTTGGCTCCCAACGAATCGCTCCATAGATGCGACTGTCGTCCTTATAGGCGGGATCTTGCTTGTATTTCGTTTGGTCTTCCAGGGCAGAGATCCGTATCGCCAGCTCGTCCTCGATCAGCTCCCTATTAAAAGTAGCTGTCCAGCGCACCGAACCGTGCTCGTCCAATCGGTTGCCTATCTCATTGGAATTCGCGAAAGCAGCGCCTTCCAAAGTCGCGTTGACGATTCCACCCGGACTTCCTAAGCCGAACAATATCGAATTAGGTCCACGTTGTAGATCAACCCGGCTCACATTGTAGGAATCCCACGGTATCTCAGTGCCAAAGTAACCTCTTGTGTTATCGGCTTGATCCAAGCCGCGCACACGCGTGGAGTTGGAAATACTAGCATTTCCATTGACGTTCGCGCCATCTCCGTTCCCGAGAAAACTTCCACTCGGACCCGAGACTTCTGTCGAGGGTACGTAAACGAGAAGACTGTCGTTGTCCGTCGAGCCAGTGTCCAAAAGGAAATCCTTGCTCAAAACGGTGATCGCCGCCGCAATATCCTTCGTCGGCGCACGAAGGCGCGTCCCGCCCAAACTGTCTTTTAGCATGTACGGATTATTTTCGTCGCCGCCGCTGACTTCAAAAGGCGATAGCTCGAATATATTCTTTTCGTCGTCTTGAGCAGAGACTGCTGGAGCGTTCGCTACAGCGAGCGCAAGCAAACCTTTAAATAGTCTGCCTAATTTTTTCTGATTTTCTTTCATGACTCTAGTTGTCGTGGGTTCATTAGTGCGTTGTGTCGTGGGTTCATTAGGGTGTGGGTTGCGAAGCAGCGTTGGACTGCTCCAACAATGGTTCAATATACCCCTACATTACTCTCCTATTCTAAAAATAGCCTTGAATCAGATGCCAAAACCTCGCACTGGAGTGCCAACTCTTCTGTTCAGTTCATTCCCTCTTCAAAGTGCAATCGACCCACACACGAAAGGCACGTATCGAACATTCACCTACGCGTAGAACCGCCGGTTTAATTAACAGCGAAGGACGCAAAGAACAGAGAGATTATCTACCTGACGGGTCAGCGACCCGTCCTACATTTTCTGTAGGTCGTCTCGTCAAAGACCCCGACTAGTCGGTGGCTGAGGCGACACACTATACACTCTCCACCATTCTTACCTATCCGGATGCTTGCCCCACTCGTATCGCTTCTTCGAATCGAAGCCGGGATTCGCTACTGGCATTTGAGCTTGGGTACTGACTTGCCATTTTTCTAAAGCCTTTTTCATCTCGCCCGCCTTCTGCTGGTAACTAAACTTGAGGTCAGTCATTTCGTTGACGTCGTACTTGAGATTATAAAGATCGAACTCCCCGGACACTAGATTCTCCACGATCTTCCAGTCCCCTTTCCTCAGGGCCGACATCGGTTGCTCGTGATGGTATACCGGATAGTGAGTAAAGACTTCGCGCTTCGGATCGAATTGGTTTTCCGTCAAGGCCGGAAGCATGGAAACACCGTCCAGGGTTTGCCCTTTAGGCTTCTTCCCTTGGCCCAATTCCAAAAAGGTCGGGAGGAAATCCACACTCGAGACGAGTGCCTCGGAAGTAGTTCCCGCTTCGATCTCGCCGGGCCACTTTACAATCAACGGTACTCGCACGCCGCCTTCGTAGAGCGTGCCTTTGCCCGCCCGCAATGGAGCATTCGAGGTAGCGATGTAACGTAAGGGATGCCCTTCCGGATACACGTTCTGACTTCTGCCTCCCAGCAAGGGAATGTTGTCAAAGCGATTATCAACCCCTCCATTATCCGAGTAGAAAATGAAGATCGTATTATCCGCTAGTCCCAAGTCGTCCACCGCTCCCATGAGATCTCCAACGCTATTGTCCACGTGCTCGATCATCGCGGCATAGACCGCATTGCAGGCATAATCGGGATCTTTATCCTTCGCCAAGTACCTATTAATCAAGTCCCGGTCTGCATCCAACTGCACATGCACGTCATAGTGAGAAACAAAGAGAAAGAAAGGCTCCTCCCGAGATTCCTTCATAAACTCAATCCCCATCTCGGTCAGCACATCGCTCAGTCGATTGTTTTCCGAAGACTTGTATTCAGGTTTAAACTTCGGAGCGTAAAAACCGCCCCCCGCATACATATGAGCCCGATCGTAGCCACGAGCATTGGGCAAGAGCTCTTTTTTGCTTCCCAAGTGCCATTTTCCGAAATAACCGGTTTTGTATCCAGCCGATTGCATGACGTCTCCCAAAGTCGCAATGTCTTCCGGAAGATGCTGCACCGCATGAATCGGAACCGTCACCTCTTCATAGGGGCGCCAGTGGCCGGGAATGAAATCGAATATCCCCACTCGGGCCGGGTATTGACCAGATTGGATACTTGCCCGCGTAGCCGAACAGACTGGAGCCGCATAGGCATTATGGAAGGAGACTCCCTGTTTCGCCAATCGATCTATATGGGGCGCTTCATTGAAGCGGTTGCCATAAACCGGCAAATCTCGACCACCCAGATCGTCGGCCAAAACGAATACGATATTCGGCTTGGAATGATCCGCCGCCAAGACCGGGCCGGATACCCCTACCACACTCAACACCACCGACAACGTTAACGATACTATTCTCATACTATACCCTAATAAGCGACCTTGGAAAAACCGCTACTATAAACCGATCCAAAAAAAGAGCCTTGATACAAATGCCAAAAACCCGCACATGAGTGCCAACGAACTCCGATTAACAATCCCTTGCGAACCAACCAAGAATCGTATTGGCAGCGATGTGCTATTTTTTGGCACGACAGGGCGGGACAGTTCTGTCAGAAAAAGGCATATTCTCAATGTGCCGACCAATGAAGCAGCGTAGATGAAGCAAACCGAACACCGCCAGACCGCAGCAGAAGACCGTATTCCCATTTCACAGAAGGCGGCCTTCGGGTTCGGTTCCATGTCTCAGATTCTTGGAGGCCACTCCATCGGCAACCTAGCCAACTACGTTTTCAATATGAGCCTCGGCGTCAGCCCCGTGCTCGTCGGTTTGGCCCAGTCGATTCCGCGAATCGTGGATGCGTTCACCGATCCATTGATGGGCCATATCTCCGACAATACGCGTTCTCGTTGGGGGCGGCGGCGCCCCTACATGCTTGTGGGAGCCATTCTAATGGGGCTATTTTACGCGGCGATCTGGTATCTGCCGAAGGGCTGGAGCGAATACGGTTACTTTTCCTATTTCCTGGGCACCTCCCTGCTCTTCTATGCGGCGCTAACCGTATTCATGGTTCCATGGAGCGCCATGGGCTACGAGATGACAGCCGACTACCACGAACGCACGCGCCTTCAAGCCTGGGGTAACTTTTTTGGGAGCGTCGGATCGCTTCTCTTTCCTTGGCTATTTGCCCTGACGCAACTCGATCTATTCGAAGACACAGTCCATGGAGCGCGATGGGTCGGTGCAGGACTGGGACTTGTATTGGTCATCACCGGTTTGATCTCCGTCTTCTTCTGCAAAGAAGGGCGCTACGAGGACGCGGTTAAGCAGAAAAAGACTCCCCTCTGGGCGAGCATAAAACAGGCCTACGCCAACCGAGCCTTCATGCGGTTAATGACAGTCGTTCTCCTGGTAGGGTCGGCGTTTTTCACCATAATGACCCTGTCTCCCTACATAACGATCTATTACGTTATGGGAGGCGACGCCAAAGCCGCTTCCGTCTACCTCGGTTGGTATGGAACGTCTTGGGTCACCAGTAGCTTGCTTATGACCCCTCTGATATCGTGGACAGCGACCCGCTTCGGCAAGAAGAAGATCCTAACGATTGCGATCTGTATCAATTTGCTCGGGCACGTCGCCAAAATTTGGTGCTACGTTCCTGGATACCCCCTTCTCATTTGCATCCCCCCTGCTCTACTCGCGGCTGGATTCGCAGGCTTGTGGGTAATCGTTCCTTCCATGAACGCGGACATTTGCGATCAGGATGAACTGGATACGGGGACGAGTAGCGAGGGAATGTATAGCGCCGTCTATGGATGGTTTTTGAAAACCTCGATTTCGGTAGCAGTGATGCTCGGTGGCGTGTTGCTTGTGACGGCGGGATACGATGCAACGCTCGAGGCAGCCCAAACGGAAAGCACCATCCGTTGGCTGCGCATTCTAGAAGCGGGAATGCCCATTCCAGTAGTATTAACAGGCATTTATTTAATCACCAAATACCCCTTGAGCGAAGACCGCATGTATGAAATCCGCGAGAAACTCAAGAGCCGTAAACAGGGACTCTCCAACTAACGATTAGCAATTCATGAGCGAAGTAGCCGTCTATTATTTTCCGCATTATCATCAAGATGCCCGAAGCGCCATTGAGCACGGTGCAGGTTGGACCGAATGGGAATTGGTGAAACGAGCCGAGCCTCGCTTTCCCGGACACAAACAGCCCAATATTCCCGCCTGGGGCGAAACCGACGAAGCGGATCCGAAGAATATGGCTCAGAAAATCGATGCGGCAGCCGACCACGGAATCGATAGCTTCATCTTCGATTGGTATTGGTACAACGACGGCCCCTTTCTCCAACGCGGCCTCGATGAAGGCTTCCTGAACGCGCCGAACAACGACCGTCTCAAATTCGCCCTGATGTGGGCCAATCACGACTGGATCGATATCCACCCGATGAAGGCGTGCGACAATGCCCTCGAAAACGGGAATTTGCTCTATCCCGGAGCAGTCACTCCTGAAACTTTCGAAACCATCATGGATGTATGCATCGAGCGCTATTTCAAGCACCCGTCCTATTGGCTGCTCGACGGCTGTCCCTATTTTTCCATCTACGAATTGACCAAACTGATCGGGGGATTCGGCAGCGTGGAAAAGACCCGGGAGCTGTTCGATCGATTCCGCGAGAAGGTCAGGACTGCCGGCTTCAAGGACCTGCACTTGAATGCGGTGTTTTGGAACAACCCTATTCTGCCTGGCGAAAACGCTCCGACGGATTCGAAGATGTTGGCTGATGCCCTCGGCTTCGACAGCGTCACCTCCTATGTATGGATCCACCACTACGCGCCTGACGATTTTCCTATGGTGGAATACAACGATATTCGCGATGCCTATATGAAATACTGGGATGAAGCCGAAAAGAAATTCGATCAGCCCTACTATCCAAACGTGACGATGGGCTGGGACGCCTCGCCGCGCACCGTGCAGTCGGACGCCTACGAAAATCGCGGCTACCCATTCATGTACACGATTGCCAACAATACGCCTGAGAACTTCAAAAAAGCGTTGGAGAAAGTGAAAGCCCGACTCGACGAAAACGCGGTTCCGACACCTTTCCTGACAATCAATGCCTGGAATGAGTGGACCGAAGGCAGCTACCTCGAGCCTGATCAGGAACACGGTATGAAATACCTCGAAGCCATTCGTGATGTTTTCAAAAAACTATCCGTTAAGCAAATTCATTAGTCAAAACAGTCCAAGAATCTCTACGCCAAACACCCCGAAAAAGTCGAGAGCATGCGCAGCCTTCTCAAACGCTATATAAAAGGGGAACCCTGCTCTCCCGAGAAAGACTGACCGAAGGAATGAGCCTATGCAAATTGGCAGGCTCACTCTCGTAGTTTCAAAAACGCTACCACTAGTATCGCAGCCAAGGCCCAGTTGGACCGCTTATTATTTTCGCGTATTCCTTCGAAATAGATTCCGTCGACACTGATATTTTCGGGCGAGCGCGAGTCTCCACTAAAACCGAAATAGACGATGCAGGACCCCATCCATCCCGCCGGTTGCATTCGGCTTGATTTTCTCCCTTGAAAAAGCAATTTCCTACCAATAGAAATTCTTGATACATCGTTGAACTCTTGAGGAAGTCTACGGCTGTTGGTTCATTTCCCATTTTTCGAATAAACTTAAGATGCGGATACGCGACCTATCTCCACAGTCAATGGCCTCAGGATGGAGGGTTGAATCGGAACTTCGCCTTGTGGGACCAGCCGGGCATGTCTTCCTTGATCGGATTGGCGCTCGCACTATCATCACTTTCGTATGTCCCTATGGTTGAAAGCAGGGTGTTTGGGGTCGCCGCCGGAGATGAAGTAGGCCAGCAGGTCGAGGACGTCGTCTTTGCTCATGGAATTGATCAGACCCGGCGGCATCATCGAAATGGGTGAGGGTTCGATCGATTCAAGCTCGTTGACGGGCACATAAGTGATGGTGCTGGGTTGCATCATGTCCGTGTTAACGTGATAGAGTTCCTCGGTGAGGTTCATGATACGCCCACTGACCACGGTTCCGTCCTTCAGCTTGAAATCGGTCGCTCCGTATTGGTCGCTGATTTCCTTGCCGGGATCGATGATGGATTCAAGCAGGTCGTAAGCGCTGAACTTGCCCCCCGCAGAAGACATATCCGGACCGACGGCGCCGCCCTCTCCTTTGAAGCGATGACAGACGTAACAGGTGCCGGCTCCGGCCATTTTTCGACCGTTGGCAAAGTTGCGATTGGCTTTTACACCGGCGTCCAAACCGTCTCCGAAATCCTTCAATGTCCAGTTCTTGACGAAGGATCGGGGCTCAAGCGTAAACTGGGGAATGCTGCTCTTGGGTTGCGTCTCAATCAGCTTATTGAGCGCAAGCGTCAGCTCTGCATCGGGGACCGAGTCCGTCGCATGCTTCTTGATGTCGGCCAGATAATTGGCGAGACGGGCGCCGCCTTTGTAGTTGCCGGATAAGGCAAACCACTTGAAGTAAGTCTCGCGCAGTTCGGGAGTCCAGCCGTCCTTGAGATGGCGAAGATTGAGGGCATAGCCGATCTGCTCTTCCTGTCCGGAAGCGTTAGCAAGTAGCTTCATGCCACGTTCGACGGCAAACGGAGCGTTCAAGAACGCTGCCATAGCGGAGAGGTCGCGGTTCTCTTCCGGAGTCTGAGCGGGGTAAATGCCAGCCAGCCATTTGATCAGTTTGGCTTTGTCCCCTGCACTTGGATTCCCACTACGGGTCAAGGTCAGCGTGACGCTGCGCAGCGCGTCCAAACGCGTCTGGCGAGAGCTTGTATTGTTATAGTCGATACTCGTCGCCTTATCGAAGATCTCGGACGCCGAGTTCTTGGCGTCGACGCGAGCGAGCGCGATCATGCCGGCAGTACTGACGACAGGATTGGTCTCGCCTTTGAGCCTCCCCTTCCACTCGTCCACAGGCTGTTTCTCAAGCGCCGCCCGAGCCGCGTGACGAATGCCGCGATCCGCAGAGCCTAATGAGCTCCAAATACGGTCGAGTTCGGATTGACTGGCGACTGCGGCGCCCTCCTGCAGATGAGCCTCCAATGCGCGGCGGGCCTGTCGTTCGGCTTGGGCGCCAGTGACTGATCGCGCGGGCGCAGTGGATTCGTCGCCGACGTAAGTCACCCGGTAGAGCCCGGATTGGACGCGACGACCCCCAACCGTAAAGTACATGGCGCCGTCGGCCGGATTGACGAGAAGGTCCGTAAGCGGCAAAGGCTGAGCAGAGGCGAATTCCTCGACCGTTGCCGTATAGGTCGACCCTTTGGGTTCGAGGTGAACAGCATAGAGTTTGCCGTAAGACCAGTCAGCGGCGAAAAAGGCATTTTGGTATTTGGCTGGAAATTTGGCGCCGTATCCAAAGCTGACACCGGTTGGCGAACCTGGGCCGACGTCAGCGACGGCGCCGAAGGTGTCCGAGCAATAGTCCATGAACTTGCCCGAGCCGGTTCGCCATCCGTAGTCTGCCCCGTCGATGACGTGATTAATCCGCGTCGGGCGGTACCACGGCGTGTTGAGGTCCCACTCCATGTCGGCGTCGTAGGTGAAGAGTTCACCCTCTCGATTGAAGGCGGCGTCATACTGATTGCGAAAACCGGTAGCGACGATTTCCCAGGTTTTGCCTTCGGGATCGATTCGGGCGATATGTCCCAATGGGGCTTCCGCGCCCTTCATGAAATGTTGCAGGGACGGCAGAAGCTGATCCTCCCCCCACACTTCGGGCACAAGCGAATGGGTGTAATCCGCCGGAACTTTGGTCTGGTTGCCAATAACGACGTAGAGATGCTTACCGTCCGGGGCAGGTACGATGGCGTGCGGGCCATGCTCTCCGGCCGTGTCACCCAGGGACTTGAGCTTTACCAGCTTGTCGAAGTTATCGTCTCCATCCGTATCGAGGAGGCGAAAGACGCCACAACCCATGGAGCTACTGCGCGAGCTGACCACAACATAGAGGCTGTCGAAGGCGTAACAGAGACCTTGCGCATGCCCAATCTTGGGGAGCTCGGCGAGCTGCTCCGTCATTGGCTTGGGATCAGTCCCTTTCATCATTCTCCGTTCCTTTGCCCCGACAATAGAGTAAGTGATCGGTTGTATACTGGCAGGATCGACCGGTTCGCCCAACTTCGGGATCGGAAAGCGGTACAGCCCACCGTGCTCGTCGCTGACGATTAAGCGACCCTTGTCGTCCTGACACATGGCAACCCAGGACCCCTCCTCATCGCGAGGAACGGAATACAACCGCTCGATTTCAAATCCCTCAGGCAGACGAATTTGCTCTGGAGACGTTGCGCTGCGCTGGGCGTAGCCGGAACTGCCGAGGCATGCGACAAACGAAAGCATGCTAGGGATTAGCGCGTGCTTCATATTAGGCCATTCCGTCATGCTAATCCGTATACACCACATTGTTCTTATCTTCTTCATTGATCCTAGTATCCGATCGTCAGTCTTTAACATCCGAAATACGATTGAGCATAACAAGCCGCATTTTGATCGATTGTTTGCCCGGTATTTCCAGAACTGAAAGGACCATTGATTTCTTTCCCTTAATCTTCCATAAAGGACTCGCTTCTACGGGGCGAGCTTGGTCTCTAAAACGCTACCATCCGGCAAATGGACAGCAGCCCCTTCGGCGACAGAGATACGTTTTTCTATGTCAGAATCCAGCTGGTGGACATGTTTTTCGTTAACTTTTATGTCTCCTTCAAGATACATAATTGAACCGATCCCTGCTTGTATAATTTCACCACCACCCGCATTGGACCAGGATGCATCTTTGAGCAGGATATTTTCTGCATTGCGTGTTCCACTAAAGATCAGCTCATCAAAACGGCATTTTTCAAATACCATCCCGATGGGCCAGTTGAGTCGTACAGAACTCTGTCCGCCACCGATATAACACTCTTTTACCAGGACATCCCGGGAACGGGGAGTCCCCCAGAATGGGTTGAACTCAACAAGGAATCCAAAATCTTCAAAGCGATTATTCTCAAAGCAGATGCCACTCGCGCGGAAACGGTTGCTTGCATTTTCAGTACCGGTAGAAGAGGTGCTGCAGTTTCTGATCAGAGTTCCTCGATTAAGGACCTCATCGTTAATCACAACATCTCCGGGTTGGATGCCGGAAGGCAACTGCTCAAACGTGAGATGAAATCGTTTTTCACTCTCAGGCACATTCTGCGACCCAACCAACCTTGCCATTCCACGCAGGTGGGTCTGATCCTTGTTCCAGACGCTTACCCAATCCCCTTTGAGCCATGTGTGAAGATCTTTATGATCCCTAAATGCAGCATCCAATGTCAGTTTTTTGTTTTTTGCATCTATAGTCGTCACATTGTGGATACGGGTGTAAATGGCAAAGGTATCATCGTACTGAGCCGCCCCATCCATATCGCAGCCATCAATCAATGCGCCAAACCGGGCGTTTTTAATATGAAAACCGTCACGCCATGAGGCTAAGAGCTCGGTTTCCGGATGCTTCATCTGGAGGTCCACATTGTGGAAAGTCACAGGGCCTGTGTTACCCTTAACTCTCATCCAAAAATAGGGCACCAGATAATATCGGACATTTGAGAATTTCACCCGGGCGCTTTGGAGAATATTGGTTAATCCTCCAAGGTGACCATACTTCTTATGGGGGACGACGAATTCGGTAGCGCCTCGCTTTTTCGCATTCTCCAAACGCTTTATCATGCCGGCGTTCGGGGTATCGCTCCCTATGGCGCTTTTAGGAACCTGCAGTCGGAGGCGACGATTATCTTCTAAAGCCGTTACGGATTCGACATAAATATTCTCTCCCGAACCTGAACGCGCCCCCGGATAATCAGGAATAAAAGAGCGGCCGAAAAATGGATTTTCGCTTTCGCATATACCGGTTAGGGGCACGGGGTAACGTTCCGGCACCACTATATCAATCGTCATCTCATCAATGTTAATATCGGTAATCGCCCCCTGGTAATAAGGGAGAGGATCGTAGTCTACCAAAAGACCGTCGATCTGGATATTCCGGGCCTGACGGATATTCGCCAGGCCGTCAGGCGCCTGCAGAACCAAAGTCGAACCTTGCCCCTCGATTTTAATATTAGCCGCTCCTACCAATTCGAAAACCGCTTCGTATTCCAAATCATCCCGCCCGATAACTCGGTAGGTTTTCTCTTTTTCGAAGCGGATAATCCCGCCCCCCGCAGCCCGCGCCGCCGCCACCGCGCTATGAATCGCAGGCATGTCATCATGGACCCCGTCGCCCAGAGCGCCGAAGTCGACGACATTCAAAACCTTGAGGCCCGTAAAGGTAGGCGTTGTGGAAACTACGTGAAAGGAAAGCCGGTAAGATACATCGCCCGCCGGTACGGCTTTTATTTCGATAAGAGAATCGGGCGCTAACCCTTCAAAACGGCTTTCCAACCTGAAAAGGCCGAAATCGTTGGATGTGCACCCTTTGGATTTGGACAAATCGTTTGATGCCGTAACGCTTTTTACCTTTTCCCCGTTGACGGTGATAATGACCTCAACCTCACCCTCGGACAGCGCTTCAACCCAGCCTGTCCCCAGTTGATAGTCTCCCCCCTGCTGAAGCGTATAATTCCAGTTCTTCACCTCAGAGAGCCTTCCAGAATCCACCGCGGCAACAAACCCGGCTTCAGCGCGTTCTTGTTCCGTCATGGAGGCATATGAAATGGTGGTTGGAAATGCCTCTTCGTGCCAACCCGAATTCCCAAAGAGATCGCTTAACGGCAGAGATATGACGAATCCAAATACGAGAAACATTTGGAATAACAAATGAGGTCTTATAGGCGCGCTACTGAATTTTATTGTGCTCATGGATACTCCTTTTATTGGGAAAAAATCTGCCAACTGACTTCCAGGTCACCATTGCCAATGACTGAACTTTCGCGAGGGCTGGTCAAAAGACCTTCATGAATAATGGGGTGGGCGCTCGCTCCACTGCTGGCCAACCGACTTTCTAAGTCGGCAGAAAACGCTACGGAGAGAATATAGCGTCTTATGAAAAGACTTATATTAAGGTTCATCATTCATCTTCTATTAATTAGTCATTGCTGATTATTGAGACCATTTCCACCTACTCTCCTCCTTTCGAGACATTCCCGAGTCAACTGTTGACCCTTCGCTGCGAACATAGCGACGTAATGTTCTGAATGATTCGTCTTCTTCAGGGTCCCTAGAGAAGTACTAGGCGTTTTTTGAATGAGGGTCTTTTTCATCAACTAAGATTTGCGTGTCACTATTCGCTCGGCCTTTTCATTCGGCTTTCCAGAGTCTGACGTAGTCGAATACTAAACGGCTACTGGGACTCATCAGGGCCTTAAATGTGAATTCTTCGCGACCGTTCATCGAAGCTTGCTCGTGCTCGACGCGCCGTTGGTGGCCGTTGAGTTCTAACAAAAGCGTTCCTTCTTTCAGCTCGATGATCAGGTCTGTCCATTCATTGAGCTGGAAACCGGATTGACGGTCTTCGAACCGTTCGCCTCCGGATAGTTTCAAGGAATAGCCGCCCTTTCTGAAAAACAGATTGTTGATGTGATGACCGATATCGAGCTTCGGCCGGGCGGCTTGATAGTCCTCCCCTTTAAATTTGAAACGCATGTGGCAAACGAAGCGTTCAGGTAGATGATTCAAACGTATCACCGGCCCTAAGCCGCGGTGGTCATCGCTATCATCCTTATGCGCTTCCTGGAAATCGCTGGAGGATGGCCTTCCAATCAGCGTGCCGTCCCGAACCTCCCACCGAGTTCCCGATCTAGGCTCCCATCGTTCTAGATCGAACTCGCCGTCAAAGTCGTCTGCGTAAACCAGCGTTCCTTTTTCAAACAGATGAGATTCAAAAGGAGAAACTTCAGCGCAGAGATTCGAACTCAAACTTAAAAGGAGCAGAAACGAGAATAATTTGTTCATAAAAATATGTATCCTTAATTATGCTACGTATTATGAAATAACCAGCGTACTGAGAATATTCAAGAAGAGGTTCACTATTTATTACTCATGCCAACCGTTTCCGGTCCACGACGAATTTCTCATCGTATTCATAGCCCAATCCCGGTTTGCCGGAGGGCTCGAAGTAGTAGCCGTCGAATTGGATCGGTTCTTTGAAAAATTGATTCTTGTTCAGACCTTTGGGCCGGGGCGGACTACCGCGCAACGCATTCGTTTCCAGAATCAACACACTGGCTTGACAGGATGGAAAACGGCTCTAAAACATACCAAGCATTCGGTTTTATTTTTATATAATGAGAGAGGTAAAGCAATCGCGAGCTGTGGAGACCCGGAAGAAGATTCTACGGGAAGCGGCACAGTTGTTTGCGCTGAAGGGCTTTCATGACACCAAGGTGGGCGACCTGATCGAGGCGGCTGAAGTGACGAGTGGGGCTTTCTTTCACCATTTTAAAGGCAAAGATGACCTGGCGTTTGCGGTGGTTGACCATTACATGGAGCAGCGTTGCCGGACCCTGGATCGGATTGAGAAGGGATTGCCGGAACCCGACGGACTCGATCCATTGGAGTTAGCTTTTCGGCGATTGGACGCGGTTTGCGAGATGGTGGTTCGGCGACGAAACCGGAAAGGCGGTTGCCTGATTGGGAATTTGAGTACGGCCTTGAGTGACACACGACCCGAGTTTCGCAAACGGCTGGGCGAGTGTTTTGAAGAAATGGCGGCGGAGTTTCAGATTCATCTGGCCGAGGCGGCGGCGGATCGCGATCTGGATGTGGATTCCCGGGAGATCGCACGATACATCGTCAGCGTGATTGAAGGGGCGATCATGCTCAGCCGGACCAAACGGGATATTGGTCTGGTTCAGCAGCAGATCCAGCGCTTGAAGGAAGACATTCGACGCTCGTTTCAGACTGAGGTGGTGATGAGTTCAACCCGAAAAAACTGAAATGGTCTAACGAACGACACATTCGATCGCTAAAATATTTTACCTCTTACGAAAGGCATGATGAAACAAGGATTAACAACGACAGGTCTCCTACTATTACTGGCGACGATGAGCGGCGCGGTACGATCAATGTCGGCGGCTGAGAAGAGCGGGCAGCCTCTTTCACCTGAAACCGAAATGGCGATCATGCGGGTCATGAACCTGGAGAACCGCATTCAGACGCTCCAGACGGTTCCGGCAAAGATGACCGACAACGAGTTGGCAGGCCATTTTTCCGGAACGTGGATTTGCTTCACGACGATGCGGCTGAATGGTCAGTTGGGCCGGGGCATCATGGAAATGAGACTCAAACAAGACGGGGATGAACTCGTTGGAGAGGGCGGACAGCTCAAGCACCCCTTCGATCCGCCCGCGACCATTCGCCCGATCGGAACACGGTCGGCGTCGGTGAGCGATTACATCGGCCAATTCAAGGGGGCGATAGATGGCCGCCACAACATGGTAGTGATAGAAAGGCAGGGTCATGGCAGGGGCACGTGGGCGACCTTTACTGCCGTCCTGGCCGGTGATGGCCGCACCGCACGGGGAACCCTCGTCAACGCTGGTGGGAACTACGGCTTGATGTTGATGGTCAGGCGAGAATTCCTCTCTGATTTCCAGCACCTGCTCACCGAAGAAGGTCGTCAGGCGGAATCGAAGCGCAGATGGATCGGCATTGAGAACCTTGAGCTTGCTTTGGACACAGAGATCATGGATGCGGCCCGAATCAGGTGGTGGAGGGCGGACAGGAACAAGGACGGCAAACTGCAGTATGCCGAATTTCCACACCCGAACTGGAAACGAGCCAATCGAAATAACGATGAGGTAGTCGACTGGGCCGAGGAGGTATCTGATCGCTTTCTCAAGAAGTTGGCTGAGGAGGGAGACTTTCTCGCCAAGCATGGCAAGGATTCACAAAAACAATGGCCGTCGATTTATGCATGGGCCGTTGCTCACCCTGGCTTTGAACAGGTCTTCCATTTCGTCGATTGGGATCGCGATGGCACGATCACCCCGGCGGAATACAAGGCATTTGAGGATCAGCTAAACGCTTATAACGAAGCGGACCCGCACATTGTGCAAATGGAGACCGCCTTCAGCAAAGAGAAGTTGGCCAAGTCACGTGAGATGTGGGCCGCTCTCGATAAGAATCACGATAATATCTGGCAATACGATGAGTTCCCGCACCCGGATTGGAAGCGTGCCAATCGCGATGGCGATGACGGCTTGAGTTGGAAGGAAGAATTGGCGGACCAAATGTTCAGGAAACAATCGCGCACCTATCCAAAAAAATACGGCTCCACTTCACAAAAGGAATGGCCCACTCAGCAAGCCTGGAACAAGGATCGGGCCGACTTCCAGCAGCTGTTCGCGTTCATCGACTGGGATCACGACGGGGTAATCACGGCTGCCGAATACGAGGTCTTCGACGTGCAGATAAAGTCCTACTCCGACGGGTCCTATCCCAAAACCAACGAGCAGGAAGAGACCGGGATGGAAGTCTTCAGGCGACTGGCCGCCCAGCCACCGACTGCCCACCAGGCACAAAAAGCGGGGCAGTCGCGGAAGACATCGTGGAATTCTCAGGAAGAATGGGA
>JAJFLS010000142.1 GCA_021772595.1 Opitutales bacterium | reverse complement strand
GCCGTCCCCGTTGAGATCAGCCCAGTGGAGTGCATGAGGTTGAGAAAAACTATCGTCGATCAAGTGCTCTTTCCATTGGGTCTTGCCATCCTTGGGTTCGAGCTGCTCCCACCAATGCAGGCCGTAGTCATGGCCATGCCCGACAAGGATGTCCATCTTCCCATCCTTGTTCATATCGCGACAGAGCATGGGAACGCTGCCATGAATGAACCAGTCATCATGATATTTCCAGGCGGTGGTCATGGCATTCGATGCCGGGCGTTCATACCAGCCAGCTTCAAATAACAAATCTTCATGCCCGTCGCCATTGATATCGCCAAAACCGAGACCATGACCGTTGTCGTCGGTGCCGATCATAATTTTTTGAAGGGCAGGCACTTCTTTGCGAACGGTTACGAGCGCCCTCCCTCGCATTTCCTTCACATCCCGTTCTTCCGTTGAAAACTTCCACGCTAGGAGCGGTTGCTCCTTGCCCCAGCTGTTGACGACCAGTTCCGGTATACCGTCGCCGTCGAGGTCATGCATGAGCACGCCTTCGTTGCGGCTATTTTCCGTGTCCTGAAGCAGGTGCTTGGGCCACATCTTTCCCAGTTTCAGGGCATCGATTCCCGGGTTTTCATACCAGTGGACTTCCGTGGGGAGGAAGGAGAAGGAAATGACGTCCGTGAGTCCGTCTCCGTTAACATCGTGAGCAAAGTCACCATTGCTTTGCACGTAGCCGTTCCAGTCTTCAATCGTGCGCACCGGGTGAGGAACAAAATCAGGAGCCGGATACCAGTTGCGTCCTGCAATAACGTCCAGCTTCCCGTCGTTGTTAAAGTCAGCGATGTCAATACCTTCATTCCCATCGACCGTCAGGGTCTTGATATCCCAACCGTGCGATGCCGCGTTGAGCGGAGCAAGGAAAGAAAAGAGAAGAGTTGAGAGTGAAAAAAGGATCAGCCGATTCCAAGCGCAAGTTGCCTTGGGCAAGGCCAAGACTGATTGGATAAAGTCGCTTTTCTTCATAGGATTCTCCATCTATATTTATGATTTCGCTGCTGCCTTAGGCTAAATCGTGTACGGAGCGCGGCGTTTGTAGGTGCGCATGCGATTGGCCTCCGCATCCCCGATGAAGCGTTCCTTCTTCGGATCGAAGGTAACCTTGCGCCCCAGCTTCCAACTGATAGCGGCAGCGAAGCAGGCCATGTGTCCGTAGCGAACAGCTGTAGAGTTGCAAATCGGGTCCTCCCGAGTCTTAACGCAATCAAGGAAGTTGCGGGCATGCATTACCGGATCCGTGCCGTTAATCTGGTCGTAGGTTTTGTTTTTGAGCAGCTTGGGATTGCTGGTTACAATTGCCTTCGCGTCCCCTGCTTCAACCCAGCCTTCATCGCCTTCGAAGCGAACAGGGCAAGACCCCAGTCCTTCTTGCCAAACCCCTTCTCCTTTGAAACCGGAAAGGCGCATCACCAGCTTGACGCCATTTGAGTATTTCGCGTTTATCTCACCATCCGATACCGGCTCGTATTCAATTGGAGCCGTGCCATCGGCATCGGCCGCCCACTGACAGACGTCAATCGTATGGGACCCCCACTCAGGCAGTCTCCATGCCGCATACAAACCCGCGTGATTGCGCCAGCGACCTCTGCAATACGCAGCGTTAAAATCCATCCACGGCGAGGGGCCCAGCCACTTGTCCCAATTAATATCCGATGGGTCCGGCTCAGGTTCGGCCGGCAAAGGCTCCAGGTATTGCTGTAACTCCAAAATGCCCGCGTGAACGGACGTCACCTGCCCCAGCTTTCCACTGCGGGCCAGATCGACCGCCAGCTTGAAATTGGGAACGCTCCGTCGTTGCGTTCCCGCTTGGAAGACGCGCTTGTGTTTCCTAATCGTGTCGTCCAGTTGCTGGCATTCCATGATATTCATGGCGCAAGGCTTCTCGCAATAGATGTCCTTGCCTGCGCGGGCAGCGGTGATGGAGGCCGTGGTATGCCAGCGATCCCCCGTTGCGATGATGACCGAGTCGATGTCATCGCGTTCCAAGACTCCGGACATGTCATCGTAGATCACGCAGTCCGAGTTGCCGTATTCGCGATCTGCCAGACGCTTGATGATTTCGTGTCGCTCCTTTTGCACATCGGCGATGGCGACGAATTGACAGTCCTTGTGAGCGAAGAATCCCGCGAGGACATTTCGCCCCCGTGGACCCAAGCCAATGCCTCCCACGACAATCCGGTTGCTGGGAGCCACGCTGCCGTTTTTGCCCAGAGCGCTGGCCGGTATCAGCGTCGGCATGCCGATAGCGGCTGCGGCAGTGGCAGTTGTTTTTATGAAGTTACGGCGATTTGTTTTTGTATTCATGAGATATTTAATAGGTTATTTTTCTTAATAGGATTCTCCATCTACATTTATAATTTCGCTGCTGCCTTTGCTAAATCGCGTACGGAGCGCGACGCTTGTAAGTGCGCATGCGATTGGCCTCGGCATCGTTGACGAAGCGTTCCTTAACCGGATCAAACGTGACTCTGCGACCCAGCTTCCAGCTGATTGCGGCCGCGAAGCAGGCCATGTGCCCGTAGCGCACTGCAGTAGAGTTGCAAATCGGCTGTTCCCGGGTCTTCACACAATCGAGGAAATTGCGGATATGCAGTACCGGATCCGTGCCGGCAAGCTGGTCGAAAGATTTGTTTTCGAGAAGTTTGGGACTACTCGCTGCCAATTTCTTGAAATCTCCTGCTTCCACCCAACCTTCATCCCCTACAAAGCGAACGGGGAGGGTACCCAGCCCTTTGATCCAATCGCCCTCCCCATTGAGTCCAGAAAGGCGCATCACCAGTTTGACGCCATTGGCATATTTAGCTTGTATCAGGCCATTCGATACGGATTCGAATTCAATGGGTGTCGTTCCATCTGCACCCGCAGCCCACTGGCAAAGATCAACGGTATGGGCTCCCCAATCGGGCAGTCTCCATGCGGCATTAAAGCCTTTGTGACCGAGCCAGCGCCCTCTGCAGTACGCTTCATTAAACGGAACCAAAGAAGCGGGTCCCACCCACTTGTCCCAATCAATGAACGACGGATCCGGCTCCGGTTCAGCCGGCAAGGGTTCCATGTATTCCTGCAATTCCAGAATGGCTGCATGAACCTCCGTGACCTGCCCCAGCTTCCCATTGCGAGCAAGGTCGACAGCCAACTTGAAGTTGGGCACGCTCCGCCTCTGCGTTCCAGCTTGAAATACGCGCTTATGTTTCTTGATCTCATCGTCCAGTTCTTGGCATTCCTGGATATTCATCGCGCAAGGCTTCTCGCAAAAGATATCCTTGCCGGCACGGGCAGCCAGAATCGACGCCGTCGTATGCCAACGGTCCCCCATTGCGATGATCACCGAATCGATGTCGTCACGCTCCAAGACCCCCGACATATCGTCGTAGGTCACGCAATCCGTGTTGCCGTATTGGCGATCCGTCATGCGCTTGATAATTTCGCGTCGCTCTTTTTGAGGATCGGCGATGGCGACGAATTGACAGTCATTGTGCTTATAGAAGCCTGACAGGACCTGTCGACCCCGTGGGCCCAATCCAATTCCTCCCACGACAATCCGGTTGCTGGGAGCCACGCTGCCGTTTTTGCCGAGCGCGCTGGCCGGTATCAGCGTCGGCATGCCGATGGTCACAGCGGCGGCGGTTTTTATGAAGTTACGACGGGTAGTTTTAGTAATCATGAAATATTTAATAGATTCGTTTCGAGTTCTGATATCGTATTTAAATTTAAACTACTCTCTTACTAGCCTACTGAATATTGGCCTGATCAAGATCGATTGAGGCGGGGTACGTGCCCCATTCGTATCTTTAAGATCCGTCACCTCTTCGTACGGACGCCAGTGCCCCGGGATTAAATCGAAGACCCCCACTCTCGCCGGGTATTGCCCCGACAGGATGCTCGCTCCAGTAGCCAAGCAGACCGGCGCCGCATAGGCATTGCGAAACAAGATACCCTCCTTCGCCACCTGATCGATGTGCGGCACCTCGTTGAATCGATTGCCATAAACCGGCAAATCCCGCCCTCCCAGATCATCGGACATGATGAATACGATATTAGGCTTGGCAGACTTCGCCACAGCAGCAGATACCGAAACCACAGCTAAACTTAACAACGTTAACAATACTATCCTCATCTTATTATTTAGTTAAGAGACCTTCCGACAATGCTCCATTCTATAGATTATTCAAAAAACAGCGCATTGATTCCTGTGCCAAGACCTAGCACTGGGGTGCCAGAGAAGCTCAAACCTATGATCGATGCTGCATTTTGCACAACGGACTAACCAAGGAATGCAGCATAGCGCTACTTTTTAGCACTGAGGGGCGAGAAAGTCCCCTTGGGAAACGGCATACTCCCTCCTCCTTTTTCCGAGCGCCTCGTAGATGAAAACAACCCAAGCCCACCAGACAGCATCCCTCTTTCCGAAAAGGCAGCTTTCGGTTTCGGTTCCATGTCCCAGATACTCGGCGGCCACTCCATCGGCAATCTAGCCAACTACGTTTTCAACATCGGGCTCGGCGTCAGCCCATTCCTCGTCGTTCCCCAAAATTTGGATACTATAAATCCTCACCCAGTCTATATCTCTCGACTCGCCCTCCATCCGGATCGATGGTTTCGAACCCAATCGATTAACGCCCTATCGAAGCCGACATCCTTTCCGGCCTTCTCAGACTCTAGCCATTTGTGCCTTAGGGCGCGTTTTAAAATAAGCTCTTTGCTGGTTCGAGTCCAAATGGAGGCAGCGCAAGGCTGCGAAAGCCTAGCGACACCAGTGTCGGTTGGCTTTCGCGAACGCCGCGACCCTCCATTTGGGCCGAATCGCTTCGCGAAAGGTCCCATATTTCCGAGAACGGCGTTCGCCAAATGGGACGGGGCTCGCCCCAGTCGCCACTTGGCCGCCTTGTTCTCGAAAACATGGGCTCCTTCCAGCTTTGAGCTCATTTCAAAACGCGCCCTAGAATCTCTTCCCTTTCCGCCAGAAATTCTTGATACATCGTTGAATTCTTGGGGAAGCCTACAGTTCTTTGTTCATTTCCCATATTTCGAACTAGGCCGCGTGGACAAATTCTGGAACGAGACGATTCGAGGGCAATTTGAGACAAAATCTCGGCTTTCGACCTGAGGAATATTGCAATATTCCGAAGGGAGGAAACGGTATTTGGTCCAAATTGAACCGGATTCGACGACATGAGTGAATTTGTCCACGTGGCCTAATTCGAGAAGCTCATTCCTTGGGGCAGATGGCATAGGTCTTGGTTCCGATTATTGCTTTCAATTAATTCTTCATGCCAGAAACGATCGATTCGCTGTATCGCAGCTCGCCGGTAAACGCATCGTAGTACTTGAAAATCACTTGAGGGTGCGGATAAGCGACCCAGCGCTCGTCGCCTCTTTGTAGTGGGCTATTAAATACGTTATTCACCTGCACGACGCAATAGGTCGGCTGCTGGCGCTCGAGACGAGGGGTATCCGAGTGCACGTAGGTCGACCAGCGTATATCGCATTCGCGCGGTCCGTACTTGAACGTCCCGTTCGCAGGTCGATTCCCCTCATCGGCCGACGGCACGTGGTTGATCGAGTTCGCCGGTCCGGATGCGAACTCCCAGACGTTAGGCGTGATGTTGATGGCGAAGCTATTGTGCAAATCCCCCGTCAACATGAAAAACTGCTTCTCAGGACTCTCTTCGAAAAAGCGAATCAATTCCTCGCGCTCATCAATAAAGACCGTCCAGGCATCGTCCTTAACCACGGAGGCATTCGTGTCGCCTCCCCCGCCACCACCCACATGAGGAATCATGAAGTCGACCGTCGATGCCATGAAAAAGAAATCGGCATCCGAGTGAGCGATCGATTCCTTGAGCCAGTTCAATTGCTGCTTCCCCAACATAGACGCTCCGGGATTAGCCGGATTGCTAACATCGTGAAGCGACCGATGCGAGCGCGTGTCGAGCAGGAAGAACTCGCAGTTCGACACGCGAAACGACCCATAGGAACGCCGACCGATCGAGTACGAAGCCTCTCCATTCGCCCGCCCCGCCGGCTCAATCCTCAGGCGATGATCGTCGATCACTTCCACAATATCGTATACGCCTGCGTTTGGATTGCCGGGTTCGGCATCCAGCACGCTTGATTGAACGCCATCAGTCGTCTTCCCCCAATGAACCATGACATTCGAGAAATCCTCCAGCGTGAGGCTGCCGAAGGAGGCATTCGGATCGTGGAGAATGTCGCTCCCCTCCTTGAAGCTGCCTTTACCGAATCGAGCCTCCTTGTCATGAACGACTGGGTTTGCCCAACCGAGATAGTCGTGCCAAGCTTTGACTGCCGTGTCGCGGAAGACCGCTCTCCGATCCACATAGCCCGCCTCGGCCGTGCCGTAGGTGTCGTTAATCAACTCGTGATCGTCGAAGGTGAAAAAGCTCGGCACCTTGCTATGCCACTCCATCAAGTTTCGGCCGCGACTCATATAGGTCTTATAATTCTCCCAAACGCCTACCACCGTTGGGGCTAACTCAACGATTTCCGGCTTTTCATCGGGACCCAGGCGCGTCTGATTCATCCACGCCTCCACTGGATAGTCCCGGTCCTCTTCATACAGCCAGTCTCCATTCATAATCGCGAAATGAATCTTGTCCACGACCTGCTCATTCAAAGTATCATAAATGGGAAGGCTGGGTCCAACTCCATGAGCGGGGTTCTGATTCTGACAAGACACGAACTCGAACTGGAAATTGAAAAGGCCTTCAGGGTTGTGAGTCTCGTCTACATAGTCCGCTGCTTCCGGCAGCGTGCGAAAGGTTCCGGACAGACCCTTGTCCACAGTATAATAGTAGAGCGTATCCGGATACAGATTGGTAAGCGTTACAATCGCCGTGTTATCGTTCTCCAAAACCGTATCCACATATTCGGACACCATCAGTTGCTTAAATCGCTCCGTCCCATACCGCACCGAAACCTCTCCCGGAATATTAGTGCGCACCCAGATGCTCATCGTAGTGGGCCCCGGTCTACCCAGCACCGGCCCATGCGTAACCTTAAAATCCGTGTACGTGGTATCTGAGATAGCGCTCGGAAAGGTGACTCCAAAAAGGACGAATAGAAAAAGCTTCCTAACAAGGCTACTCAAAAACTGCGTATTCATATTCATAATATTCCTATTTCTAATTTTTCCGTATCAACAAACTACAAACCATTGTTTCCATTGTTTTTCCTTAGAAAGTGTCTAATAAGTCAGAATGTATGTCGTTGTCGTCCAGATGGGCCTGCCGCAAGGCGTGTTCATGGCGGGGTATCCATGGAATGGCTATCCTCCATGAGAACAACGCACCGCCAGGCCCATCTGGGCGGCAACCCGCAGGGCAGCGTCCTTTTTCGCTTTTGGCTGCGTTGCAGCCGAGGACCAAGGCCCTCCGGGCATTGGCACCTCGCCTACGCCTTGCCAAAAACGAAAAATCACTGCTGCGACACATATCCTGATTTATTAGACACTTTCTTACATAAAAGCCGACGCTAGCTTGGACCAAGCGAGCCAGAGCCCCGCGACCAAAAGGCCAAAGGCCGAAAGCCAGAGAAAGAAGTCCCAAAGCTTTGTGGGTCGTAGGGCGCGAATCGCGTGCTTGTAGCGAAAGTAGATGGCCGCGAATCCCAGCATGGGGAGCAGGAAGGCCTGCATCGTTCCCGCCAGGAGGACAAGTTCCTTGGGTTTCGGATAGAGCCAGAAAAAGAGAAAGCTTATAATAGGAAAGGCTAGGCAAAGGCCCTTGATCCAATTCCGGTCATGCTTCGGCTCCTGTTTTCTCCAGCCGAAAATGAGCATGGCATCGGCAAACACCCGGGCCTTGCTGGCGCCCACGACAAAAAAGGTGGAGTACAGAATGCCAATCGCTCCGGCCAGGAAAAGCCCCATGGCCCAACTGCCAAACACCGGTTCGTACATAGCCGCGAGGGTTCGAATCATCTCCATGCCTTGGGGATGCAAATCGGCCCGGTACAATATCGCCGCTCCCAGGATATAAAAGATTACGGTGGAAATCGTGTAGACCACCAACGACAACCAGGCATCCCAGCGTAGCACCCGCAGCCATCCCTTGGCCCGCTGGTTCCATTCGTCGGAATCCTCTCTGGGCCCGATGTAAGCTGCGTACCCTTTTTCGAGGCACCAATAAGGATAATAGATAATCTCACCGGCGCCGACCCCTATGATTCCAAAGGTAGCCAAGGCGGTGATGATTGGAGTCATGCCTTCGCGAGCAGGTGGCAGCTTGAAGGACATACCCTGTCGGAGGCTTTCCCAGCTCACTGCCCAATCCGGATTCATCTGCAGCAGCACGAGATTGATCAAGGTGATCAGCGTAAAGCAGGCCACAAAGGTAGTGACCACTACTTCAATGGCTCCATAGCGACCGAAAAACAGGATGAGGGCAGTGACGAGGGTTACCAGCAGGGCCCAAATGTATATGTCGTAGCCCGGATCCGGTAGGTCGGCACTCGCGAGCTCACGGTTTTCCTCAGCCGCCACGCCGATGGCTTGGGCCAATTTTGCTCGTACCTGCTCTTCGGCGGCTTCGTTAAATGCAGCCCCTTCTTCCGTAATGGGAATGCTGATACTCAAGGCCTGCCCTACTCCGCCGACGATACCGCCTTGCTGAGCCGTGCTGGTTATGAACATGGCTAGCCAGAACCAGGCTATCCAATGGGCTCCCTTTATTTTAAAGCCCGGCAGCGCGTTAATCCCCTCGAGGGCAGTCTTGCCGGTAAAGATCACGTATCGCCCGATTTCCACCTGGACGAATACCTTGATTATACAGCCAACGATGATAATCCACATCAGCCAGAAACCGGCTTCCGCGCCCGTTGCCGTTGTAGCGATGAGCTCCCCGGATCCCACGATCCCTCCGGCCACAATCAAGCCAGGTCCCAGCTCCTTAAGAGTGCCCAGCAAGGTGCTAGGCGGTTTTCGAATAAGTGATTTGTCCATGTAATAAAAAGAGGGCTTAAATCAGACGGCTTCCCACAGTCTTACATAATCGAAGACCAATCGACTGCTGGGGCCATCCAAGGCTTTGAAAGTAAACTCGTCACGCGACTTCATCGAAACCTGCTCGTGTTCGAAGATCCGTTGGTGGCCGTTGAGTTCGATGAGTAGTTTTCCTTCTCTCAGCTCGATGACCAGGTCCGTCCATTCATTGAGCTCGAAACCAGATTGACGGTCTTCGAACAGCTCGCCTCCGGATAGTTTCAAGGAGTAGCCGCCCTTTCTGAAAAACAGGTTGTTGATGTGATGACCGATATCGAGCTTCGGCCGGGTGGCTTGATAGTCCGCACCTTCGTACTTGAAGCGCATGTGACAAACGAAGTTCTCAGGCAGATGGTTCAAACGAATCACCGGTCCCAATCCAAGATGGTGGTCGCGTCCCAGAGCCTTCTGCGCCTCTTCCGCGTTTTTATAGTCCGGCGCCCCGATCAACATCCCATCCTTTACCTTCCAATTCTTGGTCCGGGGCTGCCATCGCTCTCGGTTCAGTTCGCCATCGAAGTCGTCTGCGTAAACCAGCGTCCCTTTTTCAAAGAGATGAGACTTAAAGAGCGGAGCCTCGGCCCAGAGACTTGCGCTTAGGATTGATAGAAATAAGACTGAGAAAATTGTCTTCATGGATCGGTGTATCCTAAATACGGTTACTACTTTTTCTGGAATGCCTCACTCCGGACCAGAGCATGGATGAATGCGCTTACCGCATTCTCTTCCTTCTTCGCGGAACTGACGATTTCAATGGCCAGATCTTCATCGGTGAAACCGAAGGGGCGACCCAGAGCATATCCGATGAGGTGTTCGACAAAACCTCGGGCGAAATCGCCCTCTCGCTGAGCGATCAGCTCACGCAGTTCGTAATAGTCGCCAAACGCCGGTCCCTTGTGAAACGCCCCGGAGGCATCAATGTCCCAGACTTTCTTCCGTTTGCCCTCGCCATCCGATTCTTGGGTTCGCCACTTTCCGGCAGCGTTGAAATTCTCCAATCCAAATCCGATTGGATCTATCTTGCGGTGACAGCTGGCGCACTGAGCTTCTTCCATGTGGGCGGATAGACGTTCGCGGGTGGTAAGGACCTGATCATTCAGCCGCGAAATCTGAGGCACGTTCGGCGGCGCGGGCGGTGGCGGATCGTTCAGCAAATGGCGAAGCGCCCAAGCGCCGCGCTCGACCGGACTGCTGTTGACGCCGTCGCTGCCCATAGCATGGATGGCGGTCATGCCCAGCAATCCGCCACGGGGCGAATTCGCCGGCAAGGCGACCTTGCGAAATGCATCTCCGGTGACGCCGTCAATGCCGTAGTAAGCCGCAAGCAGGCCATCGATGAGAACGTAGTCGCTGTTGAGAAGATTACCCAGTGGTCCCTTGTCGCCATTCCGGAGCAAGTAGGAGAAAGACTGATACACCTCTTGTCGAGCGGAGGCCCGCGTGCTCTCATCGAATTCGCGGTGGAGCTTCACATCGAACTGGAAGAAATCGAGCCGCTCCATATCCAGCCATTGGGGAACGAAACCGGACACGAATTCATCCGACCACGAATCGGCGATCATGCGATCGATTTGTTGGCGTAGTATCTTGGGTTTGCTGAGCTGGTTTCGTTCCGCAAGCGCAAACAAGGTCGCATCTGGCGGAGCGCTCCAGAGGAAATAAGCGAGACGAACGGCCAGTTCGCGATCGTTCAGCGAGCGTGAAGCCGCTTCATCTCCCGGCTCATTGAGATAGAGAAATCCCGGCGAAGCGAGAATGATGCTGATTGGCGAGGCAATCGCATCTTCAAGCACGTTCCAATTTATTCTCAACAGCTCCCCGCCGGTACGTTCTTTTTCATAAATAGCCACGAGCTGATCGATGAACGCCTCCGCGGGCTCGGTGTGGCGCATGGCCACTCGGGCAAAGGCAGTTAGAAATTCACGGACGGCATCCAATTCCGTGCGCACGGTATGACTCGATGTAGAGTTTATGACCGGATATTGCGTAAGCGTCTGGTCCAGTAGCGTTTCGCTTTGCGCTATCGGCCCTTCAAGTTCAATCCAGTCAATCCAAATGGAGGGGGTGTGACCGTAGCCATTTTTGGCCTTATCGGCGTGATAAATTTTACTCAGAGCAGTCCCCTTTGCGGGCTGTCGTTCCTGGATAGCAAATTCACGGATGGTATCGGCGCCGACCACAATTTCCGTTTCAAGCATTTCAGGCGCCTCAATGGTCCCGGTGATGTGGTGCGTGCTAATCACGCCGGTAATGCCTGACTTAAGATGGTTTTCCCTTTGCGGGTGACCCAGTTGAATAAAATGACGGAATGAGGGCGCGCCTTCCGCAATCCCGGCATTGATGCGCAATTTGTAGCTTCCTGGGAGCCAGGTTCCTACTGGCGGTTTAATCAGAATACGCCCTGTTCCCCAGGTGGTCTTCAAGTAGGTTCCACGATCATTATGCGGGAGTTCTATATAATGCTTATAATAAGTATAAACTCGATCCGTTGAACTATTCGAAAACGCAGCCCTTCCCACATCGCGGAACCCATAGTCCTTTGGGTTTGGAGCGCCCTTCAACAATTCCGCATTTCTATAAAACTCGACATTCGGGGGGACATTCTTGGGATTCTTCTTTCGAAGCTCCGCCAACACCTCCTTGTTTTCCGGCGCAGCAGCGGCTCGGTCGACTCCCGCTTTCCAAGCAAGGAATCTCGCCCGCTGATCATCTAACTCTTTAATTTCGTTCCTAAGTACAGGATTAACTGTATCCTCTGGTTCAATACGGAAAACCATGGGCCTGGAAAAACCCGCGTTCGCTCGGCGTTGAAACGCTTCGATCACCGCCTTGCGACCGATCTTCAGATACTGCTCAATCTGATCGCTTGAAATAAATTGGGATGAACCATCCGTATCGAAACCACTGCCAGCATTATCTTCGGGGAGCGCGTTCACATCGACTTCGACTCCAAGCAATTCGCGCATCGTGTTTTGGTATTCGCGACGATTGAGTCGGCGCATGGTGATCTTCCCGCCGGAGTCGCTCAAAATCTTACGGGCACCGGCCAACTCATTCGAAAGATCGTCGAGCAATCCCGTTTTTTCCAAGTTGGGAATCTGCGGCTCGTCGTCGGGAGGCATCTCGCCGGAATTGAGAGCATTGAGCACTTTTTGCCAGGTCTCTGCCGTCTCCAGGTTCTCGCTGAGGTTGAACGAAATCGTCTCTAGGTCTACCTCGCCTTCTTCGATAACGGAATCGTGGCACTCGTAGCAGTATTTTTCGAAAAGCGCGAGATGACTCTCTGGAAGACGAGCTTCGGGCAGAGTAGCTTGGGCGAATGAACCAAGCCACCCAATGAGTATGCACGTGGCGTATCCAAATTTGTATCGCATTTGCATTTCAGCGTTCCCCAGAAAACCCATTACGCTCGCAATTCCTTCACCACTCCGGAGCTGTCGCCGTGTCGCTCGACATCAAGCCCCATTCCACGAAGCATGGTGAGCCAAACGTTGCACAGCGGCGTGTCCTTCGGGAGAACTACGTGTTGGCCGAGCTTCAAGTTCGCTCCGCCCCCGGCTAGAATAGTCGGACAATTATCGAGATAGTGAATACTGCTGATGTTCGAACCAAACGCCAGCGCCACGTGATCGAACAGGCTTGAGCCGTCGACTTCTTTCGTCGCTTTGAGCTTGTCGATCAAGCCCGCGAGCATCTCGGCGTGCGCCTTGTCGCGCGCCTTGGAAGCCTCCAGGCGTTCACCCGGGGCGTAGTGACTTACATTGTGGGCGCTGGGGTTGATATCCATACTCGTCAAGAGCGACTGCCCGGGCATACGGTAAGTCATGACGCGAGTGCTGTCGGTTTGCAGAGCAGCGACGATGAGGTCGTACATCACCTTGATCTCGTCTCGCCCTTTGAGTCCCTGTTTAGGTTCATCCATCGGTGACTCGACCTTCGGAACATTCAGCCAATCCTCGTCCTTGTTGAGTCGCGTCTCAATATCTCGGATACCTTGAAAATACTCATCGATCTTGTCGTTATCGGTCTTCGTCAAACCGCGCTGGACGCGTTTGGCCTCAGTTAGAACGGCGTCCAGCACGCTACGGTTTTTAGCGATGGCCGCTTGCCGTTGCTCGAGAGGCAGATCGTCAGCTGAAAATAGTTTGTGGAAGAGTCGTACGGGATCCTCGAAACCCGCGACGGGTTTACCACGCTCATCCCAGGCCAACGAGAGCCCAGGACCGTGACCGGAGCCGCTGCCATCAGCGCTTTCGAGCTGGATCGAGGAAAAGCGGGTATCCTTCCCAAGCTGTTGGGCAGCGACCTGATCCGCAGAGATGCTGTTGGACATGCTCTGACCTGGGATGGCGTAACGATTGGCGCCGGTCAGCCAGTACGTACTGCCCCAGTGGGCTTCATTGCTGAACCTGTTCGAACAGCCCTGCACCACGGTAAAATCGGCTTTGTGCCGCGCCAAGGGAGCCAGGCCTTGTGGCAAAACATAATCAGCGCCTGTTTGGCTCGTATCGGGAAACCACGTCTCTTTGGTCACGCCAAATCCCATTCCCAAAAAGACCATGCGTTTGGGAGGCGCAATGGGCGCAGTTGCGGCGGCCGAAGCGAATCGACGGAAACCTATAGATTCCAGAGCAGGCAACGCGATCAGCGCTCCCGTGCCGCGAAGAAAGTGACGACGATTGATTTGGGATTTCATGACTGTAACAAGAAGATTAGCGTTGGCTTTCGGGTTTTGCGCTCACATGTGCCTACTCGTCTTTTAATTGCTTCAACTGGATATTTCGGAAGGCGACCTGACAGCCTTTCCCGTGATCCTGGAGCGCGATAAATCCTTTTCGACGGCTCATTTCGGAGTCATTGTCAGTTAGCTTAGAGAATTCGATGCCGTTGATTCTCTGGATTAGTACATTGCCTCGCGCTTCAATCTCGAGGGTGTTCCATTGGTTTTCCATATAGCGAGCCTGAATGGCTTCGGCCTCGGCCACTTTAACATTTTCGCGACTGCCATCCTCGCTGATAAACGCATGTTCGCCAGCGGTCGTCATTTTGTGACGGGCTCGCTTCTTCGGGTGTTCCGAGTCGAGACGCGAATGATGCCACAAGCCCATTTTATTCTGTTGAGCAATCTCAACCTGGTAGCCGAAGACTTGCCAGTCACCGAGGTTATCGCTGCGCACCTGAACTCCCGAATTGCCGGCATCCCAGCGAAACTCCATCTTCAGGATGAAATTAGCGGGCTCACTCTCTTGATAGATGAGCCAGTTATTCGTTTCGGAGTCGCCAGTGCACCAGATTTCTCCATCGCGGACTTCCCAGGCG
Source organism: Opitutales bacterium (assembly GCA_021772595.1). Classification (GTDB taxonomy): domain Bacteria; phylum Verrucomicrobiota; class Verrucomicrobiia; order Opitutales; family Opitutaceae; genus Pelagisphaera. The sequence goes on along the minus strand of JAJFLS010000142.1, from coordinate 2,933 downwards.
CCTTCCTTCGCGTCCCAGCCAGTCAGATCCTCTCCATTGAAAATTGGGTCGAAGCCCTCATCGGCAATTGTCGCGACGCTGGAGAGAATCCAGAGAATCAAAACTCCTGTAAACCTCGTTTGTGTTGCTCTTAAGACGGACAATGGGCACGGGCTTAGTTGTTTAGTGATTCGAGTTTTTCGATGTACGGACATTTCGACGCTTGGAGGACGATTCTTTTAGCTAAACCGCATGCAGCTAGCGTGTACTATAAATCTTTGGTTTCCCTAGGCTAGCAAAAGCCCCCGACCATGATATTGGCCGGGGACTTGATTATTTAGTATCAACTAAACTACTACACTATTTGCACTACTACCCAAAACTAGAAACTAAAGGTATTGGTCAGGAATATTTGCTTCGGATTGGGATTGCGGAAGGACGCGACCTGGCCGTCGGGATTGGCGAGGACGGGTATGAAATCGTCATCCCCAAACGCGTTGCGGATATTCAGCTGGGCCTTCCAGTTGATCTTTTGGTTGATTGGGCGATGGTAGGAGAACCAGACGTCGAAGTTCAGCTCGTTCGGACCGAAATAAGGGCTGTCGATGATCGGGAGGATCGCTCCACTTTCGTCGACCCTCGCCGGATACCCGATGGCGATGTCGTCCTGCCAGCGAGCGGCTCCTCCGGCCGAGAAGTTCTTGAGCATTCCCTCCTTAAACGTGTAGTTAGTGATCAGGTTGATCCGCCACTCGCGCAGTTCCTGAGAAACCGATCCGTCCTTGGCTTGTGCAGCCGCGACATCCGCTCCAATTCGATCGTAGTGTTCAGCGACCGACACTTCCTGGCCAAGGGGATTGAATTGAATATCCCAGAGGTTTTCGCTAACCAGGTTTGCCCTGGTTTCATTGAACATGGCGATCGCCCCCAGGGCAGTGTTGGTCTGGATGGTCTCCTGCTGACCGACATTCAGGATGACCCGCCAGGAATCGGTAATCTGTCCGGCGATGTCCACCTCAATCCCTTCGGATACGAAATCCGTCGTAGACGACAAGCCTGGAATCGCGTCGAAGACCAAGTTGTCCGAATCGGGAGGATCAAATCGAGGATTGGTTTGAGAACTGTAGAACTCGGGCTGGGCGCGGAGGTACGCATCTGTCAGGTCGTCCCAGGAAGTGAACCAGGTAGACGCTTGCTCCGGATGTCGCGCGTTGTTTATGAACTCATCGAAGTCTGCTCCTGCGACCTTTGCATCACGCGCAAATCCTGCATAGGTAGTTGGGAAATTAGCCGCACTACCTTGGAAACCCGCGCTGAAAGAGGCGAACTGACTCGACAGCTCAAACCAGTTGACCCGTACAGACAGCTTCCTATCGAAGAATTCAAGCAGGAAGCCGTAATCCATCGTACTACCCGTTGGCGCTGGCAATTCCTCGCCGCGCAGGTTCTTGCGCCCTACGAGCGGAGAGAAATTCTCCGATTCGTTGTAGTGAAGGGACAGGTCGACGCCGTTTGGCAGATCGAAAAGCCACTCTTCCGGGAAGTGGGCCACGCCCCCCCAAGTGAAGGTGTTTCCGGATATGGTCGGATTCGGATCGGCGGCGAGTTGCTGATTGGCCGGGTCCCAGGTACCGTTCGCCAAGCGAGCCGCCCCAGCGCGATCAAAGCCATACGTTTCATCCGTACGCCAGCCCACCAAGCCGGTGAGGTAGCCGTCCAGAAAATAGCTCTGCCAGCTCAAGGCCTCGGATTCCAGTTTCTGCTGGGTTCGGTTGCCGCTTATCGGCTGACGTTCGAGAGTTAGATTGTAGATATCTCCTCGAGTGCCGTCCGGATTTGTCGTATAGTCAGGACCAATACGTTTTGTGGTGATAACCTGGTAGCTGTCGCCGGCTTGAGGAAATCTTCCGGTGATGGGCGTGTCGAGACGGACGTCGAGGTAGTTGGCGGTGTTGCGCAGGTCGGGACCGACGTACCAGACAGGCAAAGGACCCCAGGCCGAATTCCAGCCTGCACCATTATGAAGTTGAGAAAAGGTATCGAAAGGCCCCCATTCCAAGGTGGTGTTCAAGGACTCAAAATCCACGGTGTCGCTTTGCAATAGTCCTGTGAACGTGTGCTTGCCGAGCCACTTCAGAGCGCCTTCTCGCTCCAGGAAATCCAATTCATAGAAGGCGGTGGCCCGTCTCGATTCCCGCTCGGTATCCCTCGAATTCTGGGGAACGCCCGAACCGCGTTGAGCAATCATCATGGGACGCCCCACGTTCGGATTGGGCGAGCCGTTGCCTAAGGTCTCGTTGATGTCGATCCACACCTGGTTCCAGCGGGCACTGGGAAACGCAAAGGTATCCACAAGGTCGTATTCCTGCTTGTCATAGGTCAACTCGAGACCTGCTTTTCCGTCGAGGAATAGCTGCTCGAAGGTCAGGCCGTTCGCGTCGAACTCCTTTTCCACAGACGTGGTCGTGCCGCTTAGGAGGACTCGTCTGTTGTCGAGAACGCGCGGGTCAATCACAGGTGTGGTAAACCCGGGCATTGGGACTCCATGCAATTCCAGGGGCCAGTTGCTCCAATGTTCCACCCAGGGATTATCCACAGTAGCAGGCCCTTGCGAACGCCAGCGACCCAGAACGCCTGCCACATCACTATAGCTGCCTCCCAATCCTTGATTGGGCGTATCCGTACTCGGTGAATCGAAAATCAAAGGAACCCAATCCCAATAGGTTTGAAAGGTCATCCCCCCATTGAGACTGAATCGGGCGCCTCCAGGCACCTGACCACCAAATTGTTTGGCGACTTCAAAGTTGTCGATCGTGCGCCTCGGAACAAAGCTTCCGTCGTCCACCCATCCGGGGAGGGGAACACCCGTATATTGCTCCTGACTCCGGCTGTAGTGATCATTCTGGAACCAGCCTTTCAACGCGTCGGCTGGCGGAATGATGTTCACCGGTGTG
>JAJFLS010000141.1 GCA_021772595.1 Opitutales bacterium | reverse complement strand
ACGTTGTAATTTAAACGGTCTCAAAGCGGTCGCTGGGGCCTTTCTCCCGATGCTACCTTAGGAGCCAGAAATTGACGCTCCCACGCTCGTCCAGCTCCCGTAGCGGAACGACTGCGTCGTTCCGATCCTCGACACTTCATCCGCCAATCGACGCAGAGAACATAGACTTGTTCACACACGTGTGTGAACAAATCGCCAAGAACACGGTTTCAAGCTTGATGGCGGCAAGAGCGACCCCTTGTATAGCCCGCTCAAAACCGAAACTACCGATGTCAAAATCACAATCCGACATAGGACTCGTAGGCCTCGCGGTCATGGGTCAAAATCTCGCTCTCAACATTGCCGACCACGGCTTCCGCATCTCGGTCTACAACCGAACGACGTCCAAGACCGACGCGTTCGTTGCCGAAAATCCGGACACGCCTGGCGGCCTCTACGGAGCCCAATCGCTCGAAGCGTTCGTCGAATCGATCAAGCGCCCGCGCAAAATCGTCATTCTCGTCCAAGCCGGCCGCGCCACAGACGCCGTCATCGGAGGGCTCCTGCCCCTGCTCGACCCGGACGACATCATCATCGACGGAGGCAACGCCCTCTGGACCGACACGATCCGCCGCGAAAAGGACCTCAACGAAAAAGGCTTCCGCTTCGTCGGCTCCGGCGTCTCCGGCGGCGAAGAAGGCGCCCGCTTCGGCCCCTCCCTCATGCCCGGCGGCAAAGAGTCCGCCTGGAACGAGCTCAAACCCATCTGGGAAGCCATCGCCGCCAAAGTCGACGCCGACACCGGCAAGCCCATCGAAGGCGCCGCGCCCGGCAAGCCCGTCGAAGGCGGAGTCACCTGTACCACTTACATCGGCGAAAACGGAGCCGGCCACTACGTCAAGATGGTCCACAACGGCATCGAGTACGGCGACATGCAGATGATCTGCGAAGCCTACACGCTCATGTCCCAGCTCCTCGGCATGGAGCCGAAGGAAATGAGCGACGTCTTCGGCCGTTGGAACGAAGGCCTCCTCGACTCCTTCCTCATCGAAATCACCACCGACATTCTCCAGCAGACCGATCCCGTCACCGGCAAGCCCTTCGTCGACATTGTGCTCGACACCGCCGGCCAGAAAGGCACGGGCAAATGGACATCCGTCAACGCGCTCGACATGGGCATCCCCGCCCCTTCGATCGCCGAAGCCGTCTTCGCCCGCTGCCTCAGCGCCGTCAAAGAAGAACGCGTCGCCGCATCCAAGATAATCACAGCAACCTTCGACGCCTTCGACGGCGACAAGGACACGTTCATCCAAGCCATCCACGACGCTCTCTACTGCTCGAAGATCTGCTCCTACGCCCAAGGCTTCCAGCTCATGCGCGCAGCTCAAGAAGAATACGGCTGGAACCTCGACTTCGGAGCCATCTCCATGATTTTCCGCGGAGGCTGCATCATCCGCGCCGCCTTCCTCCAGAAGATCTACGAGGCCTACCAACGCGATCCCAACTTGGCCAACCTCCTCCTCGACCCCTACTTCATGGGCGAGATCGACCGCTGCCAAGCCAACTGGCGCAAAGTCGTCGCAGCCGCGGCCACCAGCGGCGTCGCCATCCCGACCTTCATGTCCTCGCTTGCCTACTACGACAGCTACCGCAGCGAGCGCCTCCCTGCGAACCTCCTGCAAGCGCAGCGCGACTACTTTGGAGCCCACACCTACGAACGCGTCGACCAGGAGCGAGGAAAGTTCTACCACATCGACTGGCCCGACCCCACTCGCCCCCAGATCGAAGCGTAAAGCATCCCTCTAGCCGTGATCGCCGATCGCGATCACAATGCCACCTTTTTCAAAGCCAGCTCCTAGGAGCTGGCTTTTTTGCATAAATTTATAGGCAATATAGTCCTACTATGGATATTTTGCCCAAATCGTCAGGTCAAGACGCCCCAAAAGCCATAGAAGGAACATTCAGAAACCTCTAATCACAATGCCCCGATCTCTCACCATCCTTACCCTCCTCGTTTTCTTCGCATTCCTCGCTCCATTCGCGAACGCGAAAACTACTACCGCCCAAAAAGGCGAAGGCATCTACCAACTCCTCAAGCGCAACGGACTTTCCGGAAAGGAAAGCTTCGAGACGTTCGTTGAAATCAACAAAGCGAACATTGGACCGAACAACGCGTTGTACCAGAATCGCTCTTACAAGCTTCCTGAATCGAGCTCGGACTCCATCGTCGAACCTCTTCTCGGAAAGATTCATCAAAACGTCGAGCGTATCGACAACGCCCTTAAAGGCTGCGTGTTCTACCTCGTTAGTGGTCACGGCGGCCCCGACCCCGGTGCGGTCGGAAAAGTCTCCGGACGCATTGTCACAGAAGATGAATACGCCTACGACGTAACGCTCCGACTCGGGCGACGGCTCATGAGCCACGGAGCTCAAGTCCACTTCATCATCCGCGACCCGAATGTCGGCATCCGCGACGACCGCTATCTCAAGAACAACAAAACCGAAGTTTGCTATCCCAGCCTCAAGATCCCATCCAACCAGCGGCAACGCCTCAAGCAACGCGCCGATGCAGTCAACCGCCTCCACAAGCAAACTCCGAACTACGCCTACGCCCGCTGTCTCGTCGTCCACATAGATGGTCGCAGCCGCAACCAGGATATAGACGTTTTCTTCTACCACCACAAAACGAGTGCGAAGGGCAAACGCCTCGCAACCGTTCTACGCGACACGATGCGAGCGAAATACAAAGCCGCCCAACCCAACCGTTCCTATGAAGGCACGGTCTCCACCCGCAATCTCTACATGATCGACAACACCACTCCACCAGTCGTGTTCATGGAGCTAGGCAACATCCACAACGCCCGCGACCAAAAGCGCATCCTCCAGTCCGGCAACCGCGAAGCCCTCGCCAACTGGCTCTGCCAAGGAATCCTCGCCGACCGAAAGAAAGGCTAGAACCTCAGCTTCCCTCCGATACCGTACTCCTCGATGCGGTCATTGTTGCTGATCGATACCTCCACAGCGAAGTTGTCTTTAAAATAGTGGGCCAGACCGGCCTTGATTGTCGCATCGTCGAACTCGTCGGTCGTCGCGACTCCAAGGCTAAGGCCCGTTTCACGGGAGAAATAATAGATGCCATCGAGGCTAATCGCAATGTGATCCGACGTTTGTGTATCCACCCAATTAAGACCGCCTTCGACAACGAACCACTTGTCGTTTAGCAACTCGAACAATCTTCGAGCAGAAACGCCGTATATCCAGAATTCTCCGTCTCCAGCGGAAATCTGTCCCGCGCCGTTTCCCGAAATTTCGGTGTGCAAAACGTCCACTCCTAAAATGAAGCCATCGTCCATATAGTAGAAGTACCCACCTCCAATCGCCTCGAACTCTATTTCGAACTCAATGGGCACTGATGACCCAAATATGTTTCCAAGATTAATCGACGGAATCGTCACATCCGACTCCTCATTATTCCAAGAAAATTCGAAACCATGACGCGAGCTAGACTGACGATGCGTATAGGTCGCCCCGAAGGACTTCCTCTCATCCTCAAATCCAGCGAGAGCACCGAAACTGGTATCCGTTTCTCCGTACGCCAAGTCCAGGACTCCAACACGTTCCGCAAACAAGAGCTCCTCGTTCGGCGCATTCCCGCCATGGACAATAGGTTTTGTGAAAATCGAAGCCGAAATAGCGTATCCGTCTGTTTCCCCATCCTGCATATCTTGAAAGAGGAAGCCAGTCTCCACCTCTCCTTTATAATCAGCGCCAGATAAAGATCCCAGCGATATTGTCGCCGTTGAAAACAACGCGAATGCTTTTTTCATACAATAGTTGGTTATTAGTTCCTTACAATACGAGAGCGAAAGCCCTCATTGGATTCGGCTATATAGAACAAGAAGACCGTTTGGACTGTAAAGCTAATTATCAATCCAGATCGCTCGTCGAGGATCCACTATGGTCGATCGTATCCAAGTCCCGGATAATCCCTTCATCCACAACCTCCACCTCCAACACGCAATCTCTCTCCCGGCGAATCAGTTCCTTGGCTCCCACATCGCCGCTCAAGCATTCAAGCGAAGACAGATAACGCACGAGGAAAACGATTGGATGCCCGCGGCGATTCTTGTAGATCGGCACGACGATTCGATCGCCTCCAGCTTCCCTGAATTCCCGCACGACCCACGCCACCGTTTCCGCCCTCAGAGAAGGCAAGTCTCCAAGGCAAACAAGAATTCCATCTACGCAATCTCGTCCGATCGCTTTCGCTCCTGCGGCTAGCGATGCACCCATTCCCTCTTCGAAGTTCTCATTGAAAACGAACTCCACATCGCTCCCTTGCAAACAAGATTCAATCCGCTCTCGCTCGAAACCGGTCACGACGAAAATTTCGCTCACGCCTCCACCACGGACAGCATCGACCACGCGCCTAATCATCGGTACGCCCTCGACTTCCATCAGCAGCTTGTTCACAGCGCCCATTCGCTTGGACTGACCGGCGGCAAGCACGATTGCCGCGATTCTCAGCGACGCGCTCATCCGTCTCCAGAATTTCGCGACTGGACGATTTCGGCCATAACGCTCAAAGCGATTTCGGCGGGCGTTTCGCTTCCGATATTCAAACCGATCGGCGCTCGAATACGGGCGAGCGTATTCTCGCTAAAACCGTCTTTCCCTAATCGCTTCAGCCGTGCCGCGTGACTCTTGCGGCTGCCGAGAGCTCCGATGTATCCACATTCGCTTTTCAGAAATACGCTCAACGCGTCATCGTCGATTTTCGGATCATGCGTCATCGCCGCCACGCAATCTCCTGGACCGATATTGAATGCTGCCAGCGCCTGACCGGGCCACTCGCATATCAGTTGATCCGGCGGCGCCGGAAACCGCTCGAGCTGCGCGTACGCGTCTCTAGGGTCGATCACGATAGTTTCGAAGTTCAAGGCCCGCGCGAATCCGACCAAGTGGATTGCGATGTGCGCCGCGCCGATCACAAAGAGCCGCTTCGGCCGATCCAGCACGCGAAACAACGCCCGCGTGTCCCCCCATTCGATTTCAACCGTTCCGCCACCCAACTTGAAATGCTCTCGCGCCTTGACCAGCAACTCCTCCGGCAATCCACTTCCCGAGCCCACCTCCGAACCGTCTTCCAGCAACAAGCAATGCTCCATGCCGCAGCTAAGCAACAGCCCCTTCTCTTGCGTATCCAATAATTCAGACAAGCGAGCGCTCAACTCGGAATTCGCCTGCCCCGCGAACGGCTCGACGCGTACGCGAATCCCGCCGCCGCACGAAAGCGAGACCTCCCAGGGAAATCCGTTTTCCGGCCCAAACGTCAGCCAGCGCGTTTCTCCGTCGAGCATGCACGCTTTCGCCGCTTCGATCACTTCGCTCTCCACGCAGCCCGCGCTCACCGAGCCAATGAACTGCTCCCCATCCGAACGAACCGCCAACACCGAGCCGATCCCTCTTGGCGACGGGCGGCTCGCCTCGACCACCGTCGCCAAAGCGAAGGGCGTTCCTTCCGCTACCCAGTTTCTCAATTGCGGCCAGATATCCTGCATTAGTCCCTCAGCTAAATCGCCTCCGAACGGCAGGGTCCATTCTTTTCCGTCCACTAACGCTACGAAAGCAGCCTGACAGAGCGTTCCCCGATTCGCGGCGCCGAACCGATTGTCCGCCTAAAAATCGTCAAAATTGTCCCAATTGAGCCACAATAGGCGAAAAAAGGCTGTCCTATTAGGTTAACCAATGATTATTTATTTCCCAAGAGCTGCTAAAATCTACTCGTCAGCGATCCCAAAGATCGGATCAAACACAACCGTTACATCTCGTACCTTATTCCACCAGAAGCAATTGCAGCTAAATTGCGACGCTCGAGCATCTGAACGCAGCTCGTCACAACGATGCCCAACCGATCGTCCAATTTTGCGAATCCGCTGAGAATGCAGATACCCACCCATTAAAAAAGTAGAACCATTATGCTAGACCCTCTACCTCAAGAATCCTGGTCGAGACGCCACGCGAACCACTTGCTCCAGCGAGCTGGTTTCGGCGGGTCGCCCGAAGAGCAAGAAGCCTTCTTCCGCCTCGGCGACGAGCAAGGCGTAGAAGCCGCCGTCGATTCTCTTCTCGAGACCACGGAAGACTGGTCAAGCCTCCCCTGGACCGATTGGGCGCTCGGCGACACGGATCCCAATGGAGATTTTTTCGACCCCGAAGGAAATCTAAGTACCGATAATACTAACCCTAACAGGAGAGGCCAAAACATCCGCCGCCGCGAGGTAATGCTCTGGTATTTCTCCAACCTCAAGCAAGGCCAACCGCTCGCCGGCAAGCTCCTCAAGTTCTTCGTCGACCATTTCGGCATCGATTCCGCCGCCATCGGTCAATACTACCGGTACATCGGTCTCTTCCGCTACTTCGAGATGCTTCGCAAGCACGCCGCCGGCAACGTCGCGGGCGTCGATGCCCCTTTTGAAAGCGATGAGCGCCTCGTCCCCGAAGGCCACTACGGTAATTTTCGTACGATGGCCAACCACGTCTCCTGGTCCATCGCCATGGTCCGCACCCTCGACCTATACGAGAGCACCTCGAGCAGCATCAACGAGAATTTCGGCCGCGAACTCCTTGAACTCTTCACCTTTGGGCTCGGCACCGATTTCACCGACGATGACGACGAGTACACCGAAGAGGATGTCGGCGCCGCCGCCGAAGCCTTCACCGGCAGGAAGATCTACGGATTCCGATTTCCCAACAACGATCAATCCGCGCCACGCGGCCTGCCGCCTTCAAGCGTCTGGCAAAACGCCAACCTGCAGGACAGATCTCCCAAGACTTTCTACGGCAACACCACCATGCCCGGCGGCGGCGACGTCGTCGACGGTGACGATATTATCGAGCTCATCTTCAACAGTATCCGCTGTGCCAAGCACCTGAGCTGGAAACTCTGGCGCTACTTCGCTTCGCCCAATCCTTCCAAAGCGCTCATCGAGGCGCTCGCCCTGCGCTTCCGCGACACGCACGACTACGAGATCCGCCCGTTCCTCAAGGATATCTTCCTCAGCGAAGAATTCTACGACGACGCGATCATGAACACCCAGATCAAGGACGCGGGCGACTTATTGACTTCTCTAGAAAAGCAGCTCGACGCGCCGAACTTGTCGCAAGACGCGATCGAGGACGTCATGCAGCAGCTCGGCTACGAGATTCTCTTCCCGCCGAGTATCGCCGGTTGGCCGGAACCCGACGGCGAAGGCAACACCTGGCTGGCAACCGGAGCCATGGTCTTCCGCATGAATGTGCCGAGCATCTGGAGCCATCGAAACTTCGATGTGTTTACAACTGCCAGGACCCGTACCAGCATGGCAGGTTACCCCGACGTCGATTGGGATCGCATCGCGCCCCGCGACCTCCGCGCCATCGAGAATTTTCCTCTCCTCATCGAAACCCTCACGAAGCGATTCATGCCTCATCGCACGCTTCGCAAAAGCCAGATCCGCACGCTTTACGAGCGATACTCCAGCATCGCGGAGCAACTCGACAGCTTGGAAGCCGTCAAGGAGCTCGTCCGCCTTCTGCTCGCCCTGCCCGAGTACCAAATGCAGTAATATCGCAACGAACCCGAAAACGCAGAAATGAATATCAAATTAAATAGAAGAGAGTTCGTTGCAAAGTCCGTCTGGGGCGCCACCGCCTCCATGAGCTTGCCAGGGTTTCTACAGCAGACCCTTTTCAACCTTGACGCACACGCCCAATCCCTTCCACCCGAAGGCGACGAAGGGCCTATCATCCTTCTCATGGAATTGGCCGGCGGTAATGACACTCTCAATACGCTCATCCCCTACACGAACGGCATATACAACGGCGCCCGCCCAACCATTAGGCTGGGCGAGCAGCACGGCATCCTCCCGCTGACCGACAATGACGCCCCCAGCGTCACCGGCAACGACGAAGTCGTCGCCCTCCACCCAAACCTCACCGCCTTCAACCAGCTCTGGCTGGATGGCGAGCTCGGCATCATCAACGGCGTTGGCTACCCCAACCCCAACCTCTCCCACTTCACCTCCTTCGACTACTGGCACTCCGCCGAGCCCAACACCATCGTCAAAGACGGCTGGGTCGGCCGCTACCTCGACAACCAGTGCGACGGCTGCGGCGCCACCACCGGCATCTTCATGAATCGCCGCCCCACGCTCGCCTTCAAAAGCGACCAAGGCCTCAGCCCAACCGTCACCTTCAACAGTCCCGACAACTTCAGCTGGCGCGACATGCCTTCCGTCGGACGCGAAGCCTCGCTCGAACAAATGTACCGCAAGCTGATCGGCCTCGACCACGCTACCGACGACGGCATCAGCGCGACCGACGACACGCTTGCCTACGTACAGCGCGCCGCCCACAGCGCCATGATCAGCACCGCAAGCGTCCGAGCGGCTCTTGAAGCAAGCGGTGACCTGCTGAATCCGAATTGGCCCGACAACAATCTCGCCAACAGCCTGAAAACCATCGCTCAGCTCATCAAAGGCAGGAGCGAGACTTCGATCTACTACGCCCGCCAAGGCGGCTACGACACGCACAACAACCAGATCCTCGACGTCAATCCACTAACCGGCCGCCACTTCACCTTGCTCGAGACGCTCAACAACTCCCTGGGAGCCTTCGTCGACGAGATGAAAGCCCAAGGTAACTGGAATCGCGTCGTCATCCTCACCTTCAGCGAGTTCGGCCGAAAAGTCATCCAAAACGGAAGCCGAGGCACCGACCACGGTGCCGCCGAAACGCTCTTCGTCATGGGCGGCCAAGTACGGGGCAACGAGTACTACGGCCTGTATCCAGATTTAGCGGCAGACGCCCGCGTCAAACGAAACAGCCTCGATTTCAACGTGGATTTCCGAACCGTCTACCGCACGCTTCTCCAAAACTGGATGGGAGTTCCCGCATCGGCGATGCCGGACATCTTCCCCTCGCAACCCGCCAATTTCGATCCGCTCAACTTCATCAACTCGATATGAAGCCCTTCAAACTAATTTTTCCAACCCTCCTAATAGCGCTCCTGGCCAGTAACGCTTTCCCGAATACATTCACTCTAGTGTCGCTTAGCGGGGACACCGCCGACCTGGAAGGCGAAGACCAAACTTACGACTCCTTCTCCACCCCGCGGATCAACGAGAACGGTCACGTCGCTTTCGGAGCGCGGTTCGAGGACGGCGCGGTCGAAGTAGATTCCCGTTTCGACGCCGCATTAATTTACGACACGGGTATCTTGAGCATCCTTGCGACTACAGGCCAAACTACCGTAGGGGGCGAAACAATCAACATTCAGGATCTCCGTTCCGTAGCGATAACTTGGGGCTTGGACATCATGTTTGTTGGATCAACCAATACAGATGCAAACTACATTATTACCGCACGCTTGAGCGGGCAGCCGGCCGCGCCGCTTCTCAAATCACACGCTTCATCGACCATCCAACCCATCGTAGATTTCATCGACACGCTCGACCCTTTACGACGATTTGACTTGTTCGGGAACCTATCGAACCTCAATGCGAACGCATTTTCGTTTATCGCTCGCCTTGATTCTGGCAACAATCCCGACGCCACAGGGATTTGGGTTTCCGAACTTGCCACCAATGAAAGCGACCCGCCGCCGCCATTGCGTCTTGCCGCGATCGGTGGACTTCCACCGAAAGGCGGTACGCTAACTATCGACACGCCCATCGCGCTTTCGCTGAACAGCGGACTCGAAGGCACCCTGCTCGCAGCGATCGACGACGGAGACGAAATCGAAAACAACAACGAGCAAGCCGTCTGGAAACTGGCCACCGACAGCGCAGCGACCCGCATCGCAAAAACCGGCGACAGCGCTCCCGGATCGACCGACGCGTTCGTCTCATTCGGCAGGCCGGCCATAGACGGAAACTCCGACGTCACTTTCTGGGCCAGCCTCATGAACGACGAGGAGGAAGAAGGACTGTACCGATTCTCCGGAAGCACTCTATCGATGCTCACAACCACTGCAGATCCGATCAACATCTTCGGTATCGACCGCTCGTATTCATCTTTTCTTGACCCCGTCGTTAACGATGCGGGTGACCTCGCCGTTCTCGCCACCGACGTCGATGGCGTCAGCCAAGCAATCCTCGTGCGATCCGCCGCTGGAGTCTGGTCGATCGCTGTCAACACTGGCATGCAAGCCCCAGGAGCGCTCGCAGGCGTCACCTTCCAATCCCTCAGCATTCCACGAATAAACGGAGCAGGCCAGGTCGCGTTCCAGGCTTCCCTCGCCGGTTCAGGCGACGCTATCAGCGACACCACCGACTCCGGAGTCTGGGCCCTGGATTCCAACGGAGTTCTCGCTCAAGTCGCCCGCGAAGGCGATACCTTCGAAGTAAGACCCGGACTTCCTGGGACGATCGACTCCGTTGAAATCGGAGGCTTCAACACCGCCGGACAATTGGCTCTGAACTACGCGTTCACAAACGGTGCCAATGCCATAGCCATCGTGGGCGTAGAAGACGTTCCGCCCCCAACGATCTCGCAGCAGCCCGCAAACACCTCCTCTTTCGATGGCGAGACTCTCGTTCTCACCGTTGACGCTGACGGACAAGGCCCATTCCAATACCGATGGAGTAAAGATGGCACGGACATCGTCGGAGCAACCGGAAGCACCCTCGAGATCGAAAACGCTTCTTCGAGCGACGACGGCGCCTATCGTGTCACCATCTTGACCACCGCCGGATCCGTCCAAAGCCAAGTCGCCAGCATCTCAATACAAGCTCTCCCAAGCGTCCCCGCCTTCGTCGAACAGCCCCTGGGCGAAATAGCGTTCCGCGGACTCGAAGCAGTCCTCGACGCCCGCGCCGTCTCGGACACTCCCGTTACCTACCAGTGGTTTTTCGAAGGCGTAGCGATCGCCGGCAAAACCGGCGAAGTCCTGAGCATCCAGCCAGCGGATACGGACGACGAAGGGGATTACCACGTAGTCGCTACGAGCAACGGCGGTGCTACCGATAGCCTTACAGCTAATATTCTCATCACCGACCGACGCCTCTTCAACATTTCCGCGCGCTCGCGGATCGGTTCCAACGCCAACGTGCTGATAGCCGGCTTCGTGATCAACGGCCCTGAGGCGAAGCAAGTGCTCATTCGAGGAATCGGCCCCGGACTTCCACAGAATCTACTGCCCGACTATCTCCGACTGCCGAGACTCGAGATTTACGACTCCGGCCAAAACCTGATCCATTCCAACGATCGTTGGGGCGACAATGCAGACCCCGACGCAATCCTGACCGCAGGAGCTATAGTCGGCGCCGGAAACGGACTCCCCCCGCACGCCGACGACACCGCGTTGCTCGTCGATCTCGACCCAGGGATTTATACCGCGATCGTTCGCAGCCAAGACGCTTCGACGGGCATCGGTCTGGTCGAAGCCTTCGACGTCGACGCAGAGTTTAGCCGGATGATCAACATCTCCGCCCGCGCCTTCGTTGGCACCGGCGCCGACGTCGTCATTCCCGGTTTCGTCGTTGAAGGGGATATCCCGATACGCGTTCTAATACGAGCAGTTGGGCCGACCCTCGCCGACCAAGGCGTCGCAGGTCACCTGGAGTTTCCGGCGATCGAAATTTTCAATAGTGCCCAGGAAGTCATCGCGTCCAACGACGGATGGCAGAACCTCTGGGACCCGGCGGAAATCACATCTGCCAGCGCCCTCGTAGGAGCATTCCCGCTCAACGAAGGAAGCGAAGACGCCGCCCTGATCATGGAGCTGCAACCGGGTCTCTACACCGTCAAAGCCTCGGGCGAAAACGGCACGACCGGCGTCGCCCTAGTCGAAATCTACGCGCTCCCCTAGCCAATACGTAGGGAGGATTCGCATCCCCATTCCGAATACGAACGCGCGGGAATCCATCCCCGCGAGAGCGCTCACTCTGCCTTGATCTTCTGGGCCTAGGGCGATTGCGAATAGGCGCTCGAAGACATGCGCGGCCTTAAGGTTCATCTGCAAAAAGAGCGCGTTTGTTAAATGCTCTCCGAATCGGGCCGTTAGTCTGGCCAGTTCCCTCATTGTCGTGCGGGAACGCCTTACCGTCCAAGGAAGAAAGTAGTAACAATATGTTGACGCCTATTACGCAATCTAGGTGGTCGCGCCGCATCGCAGACCATTTGTTTCATCGAGCCGGCTTCGGAGGTTCGCCTGCTGAACGAGAAGCCTTCTATCAGCTGGGCAAAGCTCAAGGAGTCGATGCCGCCATCGATTCGCTGGTCACGCCTTCCGAGACCTGGGTGAACCACCCGCGACCGAGCTGGTCCACGGACTTAGATCCTAATGGCGACTTGTGGGAGGGCGAGAGCGACCGCCGCCGATCGTTCGTCGACTGGTACATGAAAATGCTCCGGGAAGGCCAGCCGCTCGCCGCAAAGCTCCTCAAGTTTCTCCTCGATCATCTTCCAATCGATATGGGCACGTGCTCAAGCGAAACGCGCTTCATGTACTTTATCCGCTACTTCGAAATGCTCCGCCGTCACGCGGCAGGAAACGGAGAACAAGGAAGTATCAAGAATCTGGTGAGCGAAGTATCCTGGTCCGAAGCGATGATCCGGATGCTCGATCTCGAAGAAAGTTCCGCCAGCGAAATCAACGAGAATTTCGGCCGTGAGCTGCTCGAACTCTTCACGCTTGGCGTAAATGGTGGATACACCGAAGCCGACGTCGGAGCCGCCGCCGAAGCCTTTACGGGGCGTCGTCTTTATCGCATGCAATCGCCCCATCCGGAAGCCAGCCAACGAGATCCAGAATCTCTTGCCCCCGAAGGTGAACCCATGGCCGGACCCTACCAGAACCGCAATCGTCAGGATCTTCTTCCGAAATCGTTTATGGGCCAAGACCGAATGCCCGACGGCCGCACGATCTCCAGCGGCGACGACATTCTAGATCTCGTTTTCAATGATATCAGCTGCGCCAAACACCTCTGTTGGAAACTCTGGCGCTACTTCGCATCTCCCAATCCCGACGAAGCCGTCATCGACGAACTCGCCGCGCGCTTGAAAGATCAATACGACTATCAGCTAAGACCGCTGCTAAGAGATCTTTTCGCCAGCGAAGAATTTTTTGCCGAAGAGGTCATCGGACAACAAATCAAAGACGCGGGCGACTATCTGATTTGCTTGCACAAACAATTCGAGGCGGACACCTTGCCTCCTCGCCCGATCGAGAATCTGGCCAATCAACTCAACTACAACGTCGCCTATCCGCCCAACATTGCGGGCTGGCCCGAACCCGACGCGACCGGAAACGAGTGGATGTCCGCAGGAGCGCTCTTGCTCCGCATCAACGGCCCCGCTATCTGGACCGAGAACAATTACGAGCTCTTCAATGATTGGAGCTCCCGACGAGACATGGACGACTATCCGGATATCGATTGGGACGCGATCGCTCCGCCGGAAATCCGCTCGACGGACAATTTTCCTATGCTCATCGCT
>JAJFLS010000015.1 GCA_021772595.1 Opitutales bacterium | reverse complement strand
ACCCCGTCACCTCGTCTCCCCATCCCCCAATCTCTCCGTCTCCCCAACCCCCAATGCCCGAACTGCCCCTGACCGCCATATCGCTGATCGCGCTCACACCGATCGCGATCGTAATGCTCTTTCTCGTAATCCTCCGCTGGCCCGCCAAGAAGGCGATGCCGCTTGCTTACATCGTCACGGTAGTGATCGCGCTAGTAGTTTGGCGAACGCCTGGCTTGCAGGTCGCTGCGGCCAGTATTCACGGCCTGGTGACAGCGTGCAATTTACTATTCATCGTCTTCGGGGCGATCCTGCTTTTGAATACGCTCAAAGCCTGCGGGGACATCCACGCGATTCGGCAAGGCTTTGTCGATATCTCGCCGGATCGCCGCGTGCAAGCGGTCATCATAGCCTGGCTGTTCGGCGCGTTTATCGAAGGTGCGGCTGGCTTCGGCGCTCCAGCTGCGATCGCCGCGCCGCTGTTGGTAGCAATCGGATTTCCGGCGATGGCCGCGGTGGTCGTCGCTCTAATAATACAGAGCACGCCGGTATCGTTTGGCGCGGTCGGCACCCCGATTCTTGTCGGCGTCAACACTGGACTTTCGGGACAGCCGGAAGTGATTGCTTTGGTGGAGAAGCTAGGGCTGTCCTACGAAGCCTATCTCCATCTTGTGGGCGCGACCGTAGCAACGATCCATGGAATCATCGGTTCGTTCGTTCCGCTGGTGATGGTGGCGTTAATGACGAAGTTTTTCGGGAAGAACCGCTCGTTTCGCGAGGGATTGGCGATTTGGAAATACGCCTTGTTCGCGGGGCTCGCGTTCACGATCCCATCGATGACGCTCGCTCGCTTGCTGGGACCGGAATTCCCGACACTGCTGGGGGCATTGATCGGACTCTGTATTGTAGTTCCGGCTACACGAGCCGGATTGTTCCAACCGAAGAAAACCTGGAGTTTTCCGGACGAGTCGGAATGGGAGACGGAGTGGTCGGGCGAACTGCAGATCGACACTCATGACCACGCAGCCGCGAAGGTCTCAGGAGCGCATCTATTCAAAGCATGGTCACCGTATTTGATCGTCGCAGTCCTACTCGTGCTGACGCGTACGGTGAAACCGATCAAAGCCTTCATTACCTCCGATGCGATGACGCTTGGGTGGACCGATATTTTTGGGACCGGCATTTCGACGAAGTCGCAGCCGCTCTATTTGCCGGGGTTCATTTTTCTTGTCACGATTGCGTTTTGCTACGCGATTTTCCGCATGAACGGTGAGCAGATCAAACGTTCATGGAAAGAGTCTGGACACACGCTCCTGGGCGCGGCGACCGCTCTCGTATTCGCGGTGCCAATGGTCCAAGTATTCATCAATTCTAAATCAGATAGTCTCGCCCAAATGCCGATCGTGTTGGCGGATGGGGTTTCGGTTTTGTTCGGTTCGCTTTGGCCGCTGATCGCTCCGACCATTGGAGCCATGGGCGCCTTCATTGCCGGCAGCAACACGATCAGCAACATGCTTTTCTCGTTTTTCCAATTCAGCATGGCTCAGAAGATCGGAGCTACCGAGCACATCGTCGTCGCGCTTCAAGCAGTCGGCGGCGCCGCGGGCAACATGATCTGCGTTCACAATGTCGTCTTCGCCTCAGCGACCGTAGGACTGCTCGGCCGCGAAGGCAGCGTGATCCGAAAAACGCTTCTACCCATGGCCTGGTACGCGCTGTTCGCCGGAGGCATCGGCCTCGTTTTCCTGACAGGATTCGGAACCAACATCGGCACCTTCGTGGTCATCGCAATCTCCTGCCTGCTCCTCTGGCTAATTTTCCAAGGAGTGAAAGCCGAAAGAGCCGAACGAGTATCCGATCTCTCTTCGAAGTGATGTGTTCTGGTATACGTCACTGCAATTAGTACCAAACGTTTCATAAACCACGGAGCTCACGGAGGAACGGAGGCGAATGCATCCATCTGTTCTCCGGTCCTCCGCACCTGAAAACTACGCAAATAAAAGGGCGGGTCTCGAGATCCTGCCGCTGCGAAGCAGCGATCCTGCCCTGAGTCTCGACGAGGGATCAAGTGACGAAGGGACTGAGGAACGTTGTTAAGAAATATCAACAACTTACGTTCCGCGTTCAAATTACTTTGTCCTAGTCAGCCTCTCCACGATTTCTGATATTGAACCGGCATTCAATCGGTCACAATCAGAGAGGTATGCGATTCCTGACAATCACTTGTCCCTTCTGCTGGCAGAGTTTCGAAATCGATTCCCCCAGTTTCGACGAGCAGCCGATAGAGCTGATCACCGACTGCGAAGTTTGTTGTCGCCCGATGACAGTGAGAATCACCTGGAGATCCCCCGCCGAAGAACCTGAGATCGAAGTGGAAGCGGAATCGTAGTATCAAGGCTTGGACAATAATATTCTTACCGCAGATGTCACAGAGTAGCTGAAGTCATAACCAAATAGATTGGAGATTGATAGCCACAAAAAGGCGCAAAAATGCGCAAAATGATTTCTCTATGGACCAGCTTTTTGTGATTTTTTGCGCCTTTTCGTGGCGATGATATCCTTCTTCGTGTTTTCCGTGAATTTCGTGGGCAAGAATCAGCTCATTCTCGGCATACGCGGTGGAGCGGGACCAGTCTTCGCCAAGGCACGCGCTCTCGCCCTACCCTTGTTCATCCGTGAAAATCCGTGCGATCCGTGGGCGAAAATTAAATTCTCTATCTGCGTCTATCTGGACAATCTGCGGGCGAAGATCTTTAGTTACGGCCATTGCCTTTGGACAATCGGAACGACGCAGTCGTCCCGCTACG
>JAJFLS010000140.1 GCA_021772595.1 Opitutales bacterium | reverse complement strand
GCCGTCCCGAGCCTTCACGGCATTTATAAGAGACTTTCTAAGTTTTGAAATGACGATATTCATAACCACGGAGAACACGGAGGAATGGAGGAAGTGTTCTTGTCTTCGTCTCCGCCCATCCGTTTACTCCGTGGTTTATGAATCGTCTGGATAATCATGAGCGTTATACTAATAACCGGCGCTAGTAGGGGGATTGGGCTTGAGTTCGCTAGACAATTTGCGGCCCGAGGCGATGAAGTGATCGCGACCTGCCGCAATCCGGACGCGGC
Organism: Opitutales bacterium; assembly: GCA_021772595.1. Classification (GTDB taxonomy): domain Bacteria; phylum Verrucomicrobiota; class Verrucomicrobiia; order Opitutales; family Opitutaceae; genus Pelagisphaera. Next base: position 5,008 of record JAJFLS010000140.1, on the reverse strand, counting down.
GACGGAGCTGCGTCAACTGGCAGATGCCCATTCGAATTTGTCCGTCGAAGAATTGGACGTCTCATCGGATGCGACGATTGGATCGCTCGCCAATTCTATAAAGGAACGCGGAATCGCTATCGATATTCTCGTTTCGAACGCAGGCGTACTTCTCAACGAGGCATTCGAAAATTGGACGCGTAAACGGTTCTCGGATACGCTTGATGCGAACGTGACTGGAGCAGCGATGCTCGCTCAGGCGTTCGTGCCGCTGATGGCGGAAGGCGGCAAACTGATTCATATCTCGTCAGGCCTCGGTTCCTTAGAGATGGCCGGGGAAGGGATGACCGACGCGGATTCCTACTCGATTAGCAAAGCCGCGATGAACATGTTGACGGTTCGCCTTTGTTGGATTTTGAGATCGGCTTCGAAAACAGTCGTCTCGATGAGTCCGGGTTGGGTGGCGACTGATATGGGAGGCCCGGGAGCATCGCTTCAGGTGGACGAATCGGTGTCCAAAATGATCCGGACTATCGCGGCGTTGACACTCTCTGATTCAGGGCGTTTTATCGACAACGAAGGAAACTCCCTCCCCTGGTGAAATCCAAAAAATCTAGACTCCCATTTCGGCGACCCGACGCCTCGAGCGTTCCCATGGCGCCGATGATTGACATGGTGTTTCTCCTGTTGGTCTTCTTCATGACTGTCAGCTCGATCTCCCAGGCGGGAAGTCGCGTCGAGCTGGATTTGCCAGAATCGACTTCGAGCGAAGTCCCGGACGATTTGTCGAACCGCGTGATGCTGTCTGTCCAGAAAGACGGGGTGTTTTTTCTTGGCGGAGAGAAGTTGAAAGCTGAGGAATTGGGGCCGCGTTTGGATGCCCTGCATGAGCGTTTCCCGGAAATCAAACTCCGAATTCGGGCGGATCGCGAAACCGCGTTTGCGGACGTGAAGAAAGCGATGTCGGCAGCGACGAAGGCGGGTATCAGCGACTACATCTACGGAACCCTCCAAGGCGAATGAGCGGGAAGGGCAAAACGCGAAAAGGAAAAAAACTCCGGATCGGGAGCGTCGAGCTGCCGATCGCGCCGATGATCGATGTCGTGTTTTTGTTGCTCTTCTATTTCATGGTGAGCGCGACGATTCAAAAGCAGGAAGCGGACATCAGTTTTTCGCTTCCGGGACGGATCGCCCAGGATACTCCCCTGGAGATGCCCGACGAGCAGATCGTCCGGATCTTGGGCAATGGCCAGGCGCTGGTGAATGACTACGCGTACGATTCCCCAGACCGCCCGCGTTACCATCAACTCGAAGCGATGCTCAACCGCTTCCGAGAAGCGAGCGAGTCGAACCAGGTGGAAGCCCGCATCACGATCGCCCCGGAAGATGATGCCCGGCACGAAATGGTGATCAAGGTGATGGACGCCTGTTCCCACGCCGGGATCGAGTCGGTGACGTTTGCGTTTAGTCAGTAGAAAGAGTAGCTCAGAGCTTCAGCCTGAGCCTTGTTTTCTGCTTGCGACTCAGGCTGAAGCACTGAGCTACTTATAACGGAGCGACGCAGTCGCTCCGTTACGAGAGGCGATTTTGAGGGTAGCGGAACGACTGCGTCGTTCCGAAGATGGCCGCTTGGAGATCGGCCGCTACCTTTGCCCCTCATTCCGGAACTATTGTATTGCCTTACCCGGAGGCATTCGGAGCATCTGACGGCATGGCTAAAAAATCGCAGGCTACTTGGGGAGGACGCTTTTCAAAAGGACCGGCTGAGCTGATGTTGAATTTCAGCGAATCGGTTTCTTTCGACAAGCGGCTCGCTCCCTTTGATATCGCGGTCAACCGGGCGCACACCGCCATGTTGCATCACGTGGGTCTGCTGAGCCGTCGCGAATTGAAAGCGATTCACAAAGCGCTCGATGTAGTTGAAAAACAGATCGCTGACGGCAAGCTGAAGTGGGACGCGGCTTTCGAGGATGTTCACATGAATATCGAGCAGGCGGTCACTAAGATCGCTCCGGAGGCGGCGAAGATGCACACGGCTCGGAGCCGGAACGATCAAGTGGCCACGGATTCCCGTTTGTTTCTCAAACATGCCAGCGAGTCGGTGGTCAAACTTCTCAAAACGCTTCAGCGTTCGATTCTATCCATCGCAGAGGCGAACCAAAACGTATTTATCCCTGGATACACGCACCTTCAGCGCGCGCAGCCGGTTTCGGTGGCTCATCACTTGCTGGCCTATGTGGAAATGTTCAGCCGGGACATCGTGCGTTTCGAAGCGCTTCACGATGCGGCCAATTGGTGTCCGCTCGGCTCGGGCGCGCTTGCAGGCACGACCTTGCCCATCGATCGGGCATTCGCGGCGAAGCATCTTGGATTTGTCGACAAGCGGGGCAATGCGCGGTTGACGACCAACAGTATGGACGCGGTGGCGGATCGAGATCTGTTTCTAGATTTCGGTCACGCGTGCGGCGTTTGCGCGACGCATTTCTCGAGAGTCGCTGAAGACATTATTTTGTGGAACAGTTCGGAATTCGGATACGTGGAATTGCCCGACGCTTTTTGCACGGGATCGAGCTTGATGCCTCAGAAGAAGAATCCGGATTCTCTGGAACTCTTGCGCGGGAAATCGGGGCGGATCATCGGAAGTCTCCAAAGTCTCTATACGATGGTGAAGGGGCTGCCGTTGACCTATAACCGCGATTTGCAGGAAGACAAGGTACAGATATTCGACAGCTTCGACCAGATTTCGATCTGCTTGCAAGTGTTGGAAGGCACGATTAGCGGGATGAGTTTCCGCGACGACAATTGCGCGACCGCGGTCTCCGATGCGGGACTGCTGGCGACGGACTTGGCTGATTGGCTCGTCAATGAAGGCGTGGCGTTTCGCGACGCGCATCACGTCGTTGGCTCGATGGTAGCCAAGGCGGAGGGATTGAAGGTCCCGTTGAACGAAGTGCCACAGGCCGACGCGAAGAAGATCCATCGGAAGCTTGGCGGAGACTGGCGCGTCGTATTCGATCTCGGTCGGGCGATGAAGGCCCGCGAGGGAGTCGGGATGCCGGGGCCAAAGCAAATTAAGAAACAGATCGCGCGTTGGACGAAGGCGTATGCGAAGTGATTTGGGATCGGAATGACGCAGTCATCCCGCTACGGGAGTTTTGCGGGAGGAGTAGCGGAACGGCTGCGTCATTTCGGTAGGTTCAATGGCTAAAATCTCAATACTTTCGGATCAGGTTGCGAATCAGATCGCGGCGGGCGAGGTGATCGAGCGCCCGGCGTCGATCGTGAAAGAGCTTGTCGAGAATAGCTTGGACGCGGGGGCCACTTCGATCGAGGTCGAGTTTAAAAAAGGTGGCACGAGTTTCATTCGGATCGAGGACAACGGGTGCGGCATGAGCAAGGAAGACGCGCTTCTTTCGCTCGAACGCCATGCGACGAGCAAGATCCAAAGCGCGGACGATCTGAATACGCTCACTTCGATGGGCTTTCGAGGGGAGGCGTTGCCGTCGATCGCATCTGTATCGAAGTTACAGTTACAAACGCGAGAGGCTAGTTCGGAATCAGGGACCGACATTCTCGTGAACGGCGGGTCGCTGGTTCACGACCGCGATTGCGGGATGCCGCCGGGAACGCGAATGACGATTTCGCAGCTATTCAATTCCGTGCCCGCGCGCCGGAAGTTTCTCAAGAGCGTGGCGACCGAATCGGCCCATATCGTTCATCATACGCGTCTTTACGCGCTGGCCCATCCGGAGGTGTCGTTTACATTGATCGACGATGGAAGGACGTTGTTTCGCACGCCGTCGTGCGCGCGGCTCAAGGACCGGGTGATGGAGATTTTCGGTAAGCAGATCGCTGGCAAGCTGATCGAAGTGGATGCGGCCGAGAAGGGGATGCGTTTGAGCGGGCTGATCGGCGCGCCCGGGCATTCGCGATCGAGTCGCCACGAGATGCTGATTTTCGTGAACAATCGCCCAGTCGAAAGCCGGACGCTGGGTTACGCGTTGATTGAATCGTACTACGGGCACATTCCCAAGGGGCGCTATCCGGTCGCGTTTCTTTTCCTCGAATTGCCACCGAGCCAGGTCGACGTGAACGTGCATCCGGCCAAGCGGGAAATCCGTTTTCGAAACGAGTCGAACGTGCGCGGCTTCGCGGTGCGGGCGATTCTCGGGGCGCTGAAAGAATCGGTGACGATCGTGACGCCTCCGGTTCTGAGCAAGCCGGTTGTCGCATCGGCGCCTCTGTTTGAGACGGTTCAGGCGAAAGCGACTGGACCTACGCCGCCCCGGGCATCGGTGCTTTCGAGCGAACCGGTCAAGCGGGAGTCGCCGGTGGTCGAGAAACCCGAATCGCTCGAGGCGGAGAAAAAGGAAGCCGCTATTGTTCCCGTGCCGACGCAACGAGTTGAGACTGCAAGCGAGCAGGTTTCGTCGTCGGCGAGTATCGAGCGCGACTGGCGATTTATCGGCTGGGCGCAGAGTGATTTCGCATTATTCGATACGGACTCGGGAATCGTGATGCTAGATTGGAAGGCCGCCCAGAAACGGGTTTGGTACGAGCGCTTGTTGGCGTCATATCGAAACCGATCGGTCGAGAGCCAGAAGCTGCTCTTGCCGGTGCCGGTCGAGCTGGATCCGGTTTCCGCGGTCGTATTGACTGACAACGCGGAGTTTCTGGAAGGGTACGGATTGGAAGCGGCGCCGTTTGGGAGGAATTTCTTTCGGATCGAGGCGGTCCCGAGCTGGCTGCCGGAAAGCGAGGCGGAGTCCTATCTCGGCGAATTGGTCGACCTCTTGCGAAAAGGCGGGATTAGCGATAAAAAGGGCTCCTCGGCTCAGGAGCTATTGGCGAAGCACGCGGCGAATCGGGTCGTTGTCGGTGCCGTGGCTCCCAGCGAGACGGAGCTCGTAGAGTTGCTCGACCAGCTTTTTCAGACGAGCAACCCGCTTGCAGACCCGGACGGGAAGCCCGCCTACATTGAGATAGCGCGAAGTGAGCTGAATCGGCGATTTCATAAGAGCTAGCGTTA
>JAJFLS010000139.1 GCA_021772595.1 Opitutales bacterium | reverse complement strand
TCTATCCCCACTACCTTAGCGTCCTACCCTGCCGTGCCTCGCCATAGCCCATCTGGGCGACGGCGGGAGTTGAGCCGGAGGGCTGCGCCGCTATACCGAGTTCGAAACGACATTTCCCAAAGCTACCGAGCTTCACTCGACATTGACCAATTCCTGTCATTCATGTTGTTTGTTGGGATGCTTCCTTTTTCTCGCCTGTCCCTGGCTATCGCACTGCTGGTTCCTCTCGTAGTTCCCCTGGGCGGGGAGACCAAACAACCCAATTTGGTTCTATTTCTGGCTGACGACCTGAGCTATCATGACCACGGGTGTTATGGTAATGAGGAAGTTAAGACGCCCTACATCGATCAGTTGGCATCGGAAGGCATGCGGTTTGAGTATTGTTTTAACTCGGCCCCGATGTGCGCGCCTACCCGCATGAGCCTGTACACGGGAATTCATCCTGTTCGAAATGGCGCGCATCCCAATCACAGTCGCGTCTACGATGAGGTAAAGAGTGTGGCTCACTACCTGCGGCCTTTGGGTTATCGCGTAGGGTTGATGGGAAAACGTCACGAAGCCCCCGCGGCCAATTTCCCATTCGAATATCTAGGTGGACAACACGGTGATAGGGGAGAAGGGGTCGATTTGGATATGGCCCTTTTTGATCGATTTGTTGAGTCAACGGGGGATCAGCCCTGGTGCATCGTGGTGGCATCGAATCAAACCCATCAGCCGTGGACTCGCGGGGATGCGACCGAGTACGATGCCGCGTCCATCACGCTTCCTCCGTATTTAATAGATACACCTGAAGTGCGAGAAAGCATGACTCGTTATTATGCGGAAATCAACTACCTCGATAGTCAAGTGGGGTACTGTACGGATTACCTTGATACAAATGAGTTGGAGGATGATACCGTTTTTCTATATCTTAGCGAGCAAGGTTCCAATTTTCCCCACTGTAAATGGACTTGTTATGACACCGGGTTGCGCTCAGCTGCAGTCCTTCGTTGGCCTGATACGGTAAAAGCGGGAGCGGTCTCCTCAGCTATGATTCAATACGTAGACGTTCTTCCGACCTTCATAGAACTTGCAGGTGGGGATCCCAAACAGTTTGATTTTGATGGCCAGAGCTTCCAATCCGTATTGATGGGCGAGTCTGATACGCACCGGGATTATTCGTTTGGTATACAGACTTCGAAAGGTATCTACAGTGGACCTGAACCCAACGGTTACGGGATTCGAACGGTTAGGGATCATCGCTATCGTTTGATTTGGAACTTGAATTGGGAGGATCGGTTCAAGAACACCGTGGTTGCTCGCATGGATTTCTACAACAGTTGGAAGAGTGTCGCAGAAGCTGGGGACGCGTTTGCTCGGGAACGCTATGAGCATTATCAAAAGCGACCGGAGTTTGAGCTCTATGATTTGCAGGACGATCCCTACGAATTGGAGAATCGAGCCGATCATCCCGAGTATGGGCCTCATCGCGCTCGTCTTTTGAGAGAACTGAAAAACTGGATGTCTCAGCAAGGGGATCGCGGAAAAGTGACGGAGCTCGATGCAGCTAACCGCAAGCGGCAGGAGCCTATCGAGTAGGGAATTCCAGCCAGAGATTGAGAGACGGAGGGATGGGGAGATTGGGTGACTGGGAGATTGGATGATGGGAGAGCGTCTAATAAGTGGGAAAACGTTCGGGACGGCGCCCGTACGCTACCTATTTGAAGGGAGTTCTAGGGTAGCGTCCGGGTGCCGTCCCGGATGAAAAGTGCAGTATATGGTATTAAACGGAACAAAGGACGGTTATCGCTCCAAAATCAACCGATGCCCCGCGTTGGGTTGAAGTGGTTGGGCACTTTCAGTCCTGTAGGAGTCGACGCGTCCGTCTCGCGCTATCTCGAATTTCAGAAGTTCAGGTGTGACTGCGTTGTAAGCATCTGGTGTTAGTATCCAGCCGTTGTCTGTTCGGTCGAGCCGCCCCTCGAAGGGACCATCGAAGGTGAGTTCGATCGTTTCCCGACCTGAATCGATGGCCACGGAATTTTCGTTCATTACGATGATTCTGGTAACCTCGCCTTCGACCCTGCGTATCCACCAACCGGAGTCGTCGGAGATTTTTTCGCTATGATCCGGCCAATCGGCCAAGCGCCAGGAGAACTGATCGACTTGCTTCGAATCCGTGACGATTTCAACGGTGAGTCTATCTGGGTGGTCTTCGATTACTCGAACCTGAGCTTGCCGCGGCTGCTTGTCGATCGAAGGTGTTAGGATCGTTACTGACTTGAAAGGAAGTTTCACTGTCCCGGATTTCAGGAGAGCGGGAGCGGGGTGCGTCCGAACTGGGTCCAGTGGCGAATGATTGCCGAATGACCCGACCCATCCGCGACCGCCGGGTTGCCAGTCGACGAAACTTGGATACTGCGTAAGAAAGGTCGTGCCGGGGAAATGGGTGTCGCCGATTAGGACTTCCGACTGTAGGCCTGGTCCTAAAACCTGTACTACATCAAGAGCGGCCCCGTTGGGAGCGGTCGCTTGGGCGCGATCGTCGTCGAGCTGGACCTCGTTGCCTACCATGAACTGCAGATTACTTTCGACGTGGTGTTCTCCTTCGCCGTAAATGGCATCGAGTATGATCCAATACTCGCCTTTGACAAAGAAGACGCTTCTACGCCATAGGGCGTCTAGCAAGTTGTTTCTGAACTCATACGTACCCTCCAGGAAATCGTAGCCCGGATTGGTGACCCATCGGTTTTCTAGGACGTCAAATGCGTAGTGACGATCCCATCCGGTATTGGGATCAATGCCGTCAATCGTGACCACATTGTGTAGAAAACCGAACCGCATATCGTAACGGGGTCCTGGCTCGGCGGATGTGTACAGCGATGTGCCCGGGTCGACAATGAAGGCAGCGCCATCGGCCGATAGGGTGATGCTTAACTTGTCGCCGTGTTGGTGATTGGTGCCGAATGGGCCGGCGTCCATCGAAAGGTACTGCGCATCGACGTCCCATCCGTTGCGCATCGCGTAGTACCCACTAAGGTAATACGGGTTCGATTCGAACGGAAAGGACTGGAGGCCGCCGGATCGTTCGCTGGCATTAGACTGATCTGCTATCCGGGCCAAATCGGGCCGGTTGAAAAGTTGGTCGCCTTTGCGCAGGACGCGATCGCGGATATCGTAAATGCCGTGATCCCCATATCGAGGAATGCTGCGGTCCGGTTTCATCATGCCAACGTGGGCATCGAAGATGGCTTCCAGTTTTGGAGAGATTCTCTCTTTGGCCGGGGAATCGGGGAGCGCTTCAAACATCGAAGTGCACATCAACAGGGTGCCCTCGGAGTATCCCAGCGTCAATTCGATGAGAAACTCGCGTGGGTAGAAGGCGGTATCCAGGAAACCGTCCAGTAGGGCTGTTGAATCGTCCTGCCAGAACTCTGCCGCACGCGCTTCGGGATACTGGAGCGACGCATAGAGTATGGTGGACGCATTGCCGAGCGTTCCGTTGTGGAGCCCGAGGATCTTGTTGGGCACGAGCCAATCCACCTCGTCCCACATGTAACGCAGAATACGCAGATAATCTTCATCGGACAAAGAGGATGATTCTCTGAGATGCGCCAAGACGTCGATCCATCGCTTCACGCGCCATTGGAGCAGCACCCAGTTCCAGGGATTGGTGTTCGCAGCGACCTGAACGTGATAGTCTACGGATCTTGAAAGCGTGACGTGCTCAACGAAGTCCAGCATGTCTCTGACCATTGCACGTGCATAGCGCTCGTCCTGAGTAGACGAATACGCGCGAGTCAGGTAATCAAAATGCGGAAACCGGGAGAGTGTCGCCAGCTTCTCAGGAGCATTAAACCAGGGAAGTTTATCCGGGAGCGGGAATTCGCCGGATCGGTCGGTGATTATGTGATTGATCGCCTTGTCAGCTTGCTCGATATCTTGCGCGGTGGCAGACGCAGTTGTCGAGATCACCCATAGTGAGCTCAGGGGCTGCCGCGATCGGAAATAGCTAGCCGCAGTCTCAATGATGTCCACTCTGGATGGATTGTCCCCCAGGAGTTTTATCTCTTCCATCACAGCGCTTTCTGGATCGAGTTGGTCCAGGAAGCGAGAGAGCCAATTCTCATCCTGTTCCTGACCGATTGCTGGCTGGTTCAGGCCGGCCAGGCCCAGGGTGATTAGAAGTGCGAGCGTCCAATTTTTCATGATATGATGCCTTATACGGCGGGGGTAGAGAGGACAGGATTAATACTAGGAGACTGTGCCCAAAGGAAGCGATTCCTGTGGTTTTCGGTAAATTTGGTAGCGGCCGACGGATAATGGTCCCGCTGAGCAAATACGCGTCAGCTTAAGTGTTTTCGATTGTAGGAGCCTGCTTGCAGGCGATAATTTTCTTCGCCATCGCCCTGGGGATTAATCGCCTGCAAGCAGGCTCCTACAATCGGCGAACCGTCGCTTTCAGCTTAAGTTGACGCGAATACGCAGTCGCAAGGCGCGTGGTTTTCAGTTGTCATTGATTCCTCGGTACAAATTAGGCAGGAGGCCTGTTTCGGTACATGCGCTTTCGTTGCTCTCTAACCCTCACTGTTGCCTCGTCGGATCCATCGTGGGAAGAACCGCACCATCGATCCCATGGGGCGTCGAGGGTTCCGTAGTTGCATTCAAAGAAACGGTGATGCAATTGATGGTGGAAGTCGGCTGCATCGAAAACGGATGTATCCTTGACGAGCAACTTCTCGAAACCAGCATGAGAGAAAGCCGGCCCTAAGCACCGGCTGTAAAGGTGCACTAGCAGGATTACCGGATGCGATGGGATGACAAAATGAACAAGCGCTGAAGAAATGTAGATAAGGTGCTCGATCGGATGCATCGACATCCCAGACCAAGGACCGATCTGGATATTGCGGTGGTGCAATCGATGAACACGTCTGTATAGCGGTGGCCAGTGCAGCAGCCGATGAATAAAATAAAAGTGCGAGGAGGTCAGTACCGGAAGGATAAGCAACCACAATACAAATACAAATGGGTGATCGGCAAATGCGAATGTTGGCACGACGCCGTTGGCGAGTGCCCAAAGATACAATACTTCGTAGGCTGTCCAGGTCGTCACTCCGCTGGCCAGCGACCAGAATATGTTGTCCCAGGCTTGATTGCGAAACGAGAATTTGCCGCTTTTTTCCAGCTGTTCGCGTGAGTCATACTTGAGCCGTTTGCCCTGCGCTCGGAATGTAAACAAGTACAGGTGAAGCCCGCCGGCGATCACCGTCATGAACAGGATATTGCGGAGGAAGATGGGTATTATCCAGTCCGCTGACAGCGACTGCATATGCGACAGGTCCTGCAGGGAATAACGGTAGACCAGCCATGCAAGCATCAGAAAGATCACGTTCCGGGAGAAGGTTACCCAACGCTTGGTCAACGCGATAACAAAAGCTTTCGGGCTCGGTGGCCAATCGAACAACGGCGAGAAGATCACCGGTGTCTTGTGGTTCCACGTTTCCCGATCTTTGGAGTGGCTCTGTGTTTCGTCTGGCATTTTGCGATCTTGCAGTGCCCTTGTTGGGCAGTCTCTAAGTCTACTTTGTTAAATGAATATTTTGGATAGTAAATAGGGTAGGGAGGTTCGGCTCGATCCTCCGAAGTACCTCAAAAACGGAGGACTGAGCCAGTCCTCCCTACCTTTTTGCCAATCGAAAAAATATCGAGATACATTAACAAAGTAGAGCTAAAGCCCTGGGATGATCCGCTGGGCGTTCTTGTAGTAGAATTTCTCAAGTACTTCTGTGGGCAGGTTCAAACCTTGAGTTGCGAAACCGTCGTGGTCCACGTCTCCTTCTGAGACGAAGTAGTCCCAATCGTCTCGGTAGCGTTTTTTGAGGCTCTCTTTAAACTCGGCATTCTCTTCAGGAGTGACGGGCACGGTACGACTGCCCCAAGTCTCAATTGTGAGGTCGGTCCCGTACATGAGACGGTCTTGATGTTTTATGAAAAATGCCCGGACCTTCTCGGAGGACTGACGTGTCAGGAACTTCACGCGTCCGGCGACTCCTGCGTGCATATTTGGGTAGATAGCCAAGCGGCTGTCCACCATGCCGACGTCATGGGACATGCTGCCCAAGTGAAACGCGACGAAGGTCATCTCTGGATGCCGGGCAACGCGAGCGTCTCGGGCCGCGATGATTTTCTCGTAGCTCGGCATTTCCGGTTTTCCGTAAAAATGCCATTGCGGATTGCTCAGTTGATAGCGATGCAGTGGATTTTCCTCATCGAGCGGCCTCCAGGCATGGATCGGTTCGGCGAGATGCCCGAGAACCGGTCTCCCATTCGCCACGATATGTTCGACGATTGGATCGAATTTCGCGTCATCGAAATGAATGTGATCCCCATGCTCGTTTTTCACTTCCAAACCCACATCCTTCCAGACTTTGACGGCAATCGCGCCATCGGCGAAACTCTCATCGAGAACGTTGATCGTTTTTCCTACGTACCCCGGTTCGTTTATATTCCAGAGAGGGAAAGTGGAGGCCCAAGAAAAGCCGCCCGGGTGATCGTGAGCCAGTTGCCGCGCCCCGACCTTGCGATACTCGAATACATCGGCAGTCATTGCTCGAACGCTTACGTTCAGAACTTTGATGATATTGATCTCCTCCATGATTTCATGGAATGCGGGAACATCTTCATAGATATGAACATGGATATCGATCTTTGGAAAGGTCTCGAAGTCGCGATCGGCCGCTTGTAGGCGAGCGCCTACTAGCGCGGCTCCTGCGACGAGGTAGAGAATTTTAGCTGCAGGGGTCATGATTGCTCTGAGAATAGCATGCGGGCCTTATTGAGCAATTCATTTTACAGGGATAAACGTTCCGCTTTTTGTTGGTCGCTAGTCTCGCCTAAGAGATTGTTAAATAAGTCAGCTTGGCGAATCGTTGGAACGGGGCGGCGCCCGTTCGCTACCCTGAAATCTGCTTCAAAGAGGTAGCCTTCGGGCGCCGCCCCGAATGTATTTCCATTTATCAGGACCCCTCCTAGAGGCTCCCCGACCCCAATCCGCGCTTAGCCGCACCTGTTTAGCTTCATCTTTCGATCAACTGAAATTCTGCTACAACTGGCTTGTGATCGGATGGATAGACTCCATTCACGTTGTAATCCACCTTCTCGAAGCTGAGGACTTCGACATTTCCCTTGTACAAAATCCAGTCGATCCCCTGGCCTGGCTGGGAGCTGTCTTTCAGCAAGAGCGGATCGTCCGACTCCTCGTCTCCAACAAAAATTCTATACACGTCTCCTCCCGGTCTTGCGTTGAAATCGCCCACTAGAAACACAGGCCGGTCTTTCGTCCATTCGCCGAAGCGATCAAACGCATTGATTCGCTCCATGATGAGTTTGGCGCTGTTTAGCTTCGCCATATTGTAGCCACTCCTCCCTGTGAAGAAATGCGTGTTGAAAACGTAAAATTCCTGGGTATCACTCCAGTGCCCTCGGTAGTTTTCTGGGTAGCGGCCGTCTTCTCCATCCGGTGGCCGATTTATGATTGCCAGACGCGCCCAGGTTACGATTCGAGGATTTACCTCCGGTCCACTTCCCAGGATTTCCGGCGTTTCAGAGAGCTGGAATGTACCCATTTCGCGGAGACGGAACTTGTCGCGCTTGAAGAAGATAGCCATATGCTCGTCCGCATCCCCTCCTTTGCGTCCTTCCCCGACTACGACATAGTCGGTCAGCTCGTCCATCAGGAAGTCGATCTGTCCCTTCAGACCTTCTTGGGTTCCAATGATGTCCGGAGCGTATTCGTTAATCATGTCCACTTGCCAGTCGCGGCGTACCGACCAGGACGGCTCAAAAGTCGGGCTGGCGAACTTGATATTATAGGTCATCACTTTGAGCCTTTGCTCCGCAAAGTCCTGATCATTGTCCTTCTGCCCATGCGCGACAGCGCCTAAAGCGACCTGAACCAAGAACAGCAAAATTGCGTTTTCAAAAAATCGATTCATTTTCATAATCGTTAACGGATGGACAGGAATTAGGGACAAGGCCAATGAATTAGGGACAAGGCTAATGATCATTCCCCGGGGTGGCAAACAGATGGCGCAGATATTCACTACTGACACCTTCGGGACGCGTCCTTTCATTTTTGGGGGGTAAAAAAGGGTCATTCTTGTCGTGTCACGGATGCAAAGTAGCGCGGAGCTTCAGCCCGCGTCCGCAACGCAAGATCAACTCTCCACGGACGTGG
>JAJFLS010000138.1 GCA_021772595.1 Opitutales bacterium | reverse complement strand
GCGAGACGGCAAAGCTACAATGAAACCGTTTTGGGAGATTACCGAGGAAGAAATGAATCGGTGCCTGGAGGCGACCACGTGGCATCCGTCCATTACCGAGTATTTTCCCGGCGGCGGAATGAGCACGCGGTTTTGCACCCGCGGCGGCATGGAGGCGACTATGACCCGTATCAACCTAGTGGCGGGCTTGGGGCCGGCGTTGCAGATTGTCGAAGGCCATACTGTGGAGTTGCCCGAAAAGGTTCACGATGTGTTGGATCAACGAACGAATCCGACTTGGCCGACGACTTGGTTTGCGCCGATTCTGACGGGGAGCGGCGCGTTTACCTCGACCTATGAAGTGATGAATCGCTGGGGCGCGAATCACTGCGTGATGACGGCCGGCCATGTGGGGGACGCGTTTATCACACTGGCGTCTCTCTTGCGCATTCCGGTCTACATGCATAACGTATCGACGGATCGCGTCTTCCGCCCGAGCGCATGGAATGCCTTTGGCACTGGAGACTTCGAGGGGGCAGACTTCCGAGCCTGTTCTAATTTCGGACCGCTTTACGGTCGGCAATAAAACTCAACAACAATAACCCCGGTTACCTAAATCAATCTGATGAACAAAACAGAAAAACTATCGGCTTTGCTGTCACTATCCCACGAACTCGGAGACCCGCGACTCCGGATGGCGATCCTTGGCGAAGGCAATACTTCGGTCAAAATCGACGACAAAACATTCTCGGTAAAGGCCAGCGGTAGCTCCCTAGCGACGCTCGCGGAAGACGATGCGGTGGATTGCCGATTCGCGCCGCTGCTGGCGATGCTGGAGCGAGACGATTTGACTGATCAGCAGATCGAAGACGAGCTATTCGGCTGCCGCGTCGATCAAGGGGCCAAAAAGCCTTCGGTGGAAGCGCTGTTCCACGCTTACCTGCTGACGCTCCCCGGCGTCGAGTATGTCGGTCATACGCACAGCATCAGCGTAAACCAGATTCTTTGCTCGCCGCTGGCGAAGCAGTTCGCCACCAGCAAGCTGTTCCCCGACGAGGTCGTTTGTTGCGGCGCCCAGTCGGTCTTTGTCCCCTACACCGATCCCGGACTGAAGCTGTCGCAGGTCATTCGCGAGGAGACGGTCAAATACATGGAAGCGTTCCAGGCTCCGCCGCGCGTCATCCTGCTTGAAAACCATGGCATTATCACGCTGGGCAGCTCGCCGAGCGCGGTAAAAGCCGCGATGCTGATGGCGCAGAAGGCTGCGGAGATTTTCGTGGGAGCCGCTGCCTTGGGGGGGCCGAACTTCATGAGCCCGGAGGACGTGGACCGAATCGCCAATCGGATCGACGAACATTATCGCCAACGCGCCCTGAAATTATGACCGGCAAGCAGTACATCGCCTGCGACCTGGGCGCCGAGAGCGGCCGGGTGATTCTTGGCAGTTTGAGCGACAAGGGAACGTTCACGCTGGAAGAAGTTCATCGTTTCACCAATGGCGCGGCGAATGTAGACGGCACCTTGCGCTGGGAGGGACAGCGAATCTTTGAGGAACTGAAGCGAGGCTTGCGCGAGGTGGCCGCCCGCGGGGTGCCAGTGGCCAGTTTGAGCGTCGATTCCTGGGGCGTCGATTACGTGCTGTTTAACGAGCGGGAACCGATGTTGTCACCACCTTATCACTACCGCGATTCGCGCACCGACCGGACCTTTTCCGCTGTGCTCGAGAAAGCCGGCAAAGAACGGATTTTCGCGGAAACCGGTATCCAGTTCATGTCGATCAACACGCTCTACCAGCTAATTGCCGAGCTGGAGGACAATCCCGAATCGGTGGAAGCCGCCGATTCGTTTCTCAATATCGCGGACTATTTTAATTACCGCTTCAGCGGCGTTGCTCGGGCTGAAGCCAGTCTCGCCAGCACGACGCAAATCTACAATCCGAAGACGCGGGACTGGTCCGCCGCATTGATCCGGAAATTCGGTTTTCCGAAAAAAGTATTTCCGCCAATCGTCGATTCCGGCACTCGTCTTGGGCCGCTGACGCCGGAGTTGCGTGAGGAGACGAATCTGCCCGGGGTGGAAGTGATCGCCACTTGCTCGCACGATACAGGCGCAGCCGTCGCGGCGGTTCCCGCTGCGGACGGAGAGGACTGGGCGTATCTGAGTTCGGGGACCTGGTCGCTGATCGGAGTCGAGCTGCCCGAGCCGCTAATAAACGAGGGCGCCCTGGAGCATGGCTTCACGAACGAAGCGGGATTTGGCGGCACGACGCGGTTTTTGAAAAATATTGTCGGGCTCTGGATCTTGCAGGAGTCGCGCCGAGACTGGGCGGAGCGGGGACAGGAATTGGACTACGCCGAGATCAATCGCCTGGCCGAAGACGCCGAGCCTTTCCGTTCCTTGATTGATCCCAATGCAGGGCCATTCCTGAAACCGGATGACATGCCGGCGAAGATCGCTGCCTTTTGTCGCGATACCGGGCAGCCGGAGCCTGAGACTCCCGGACAGTTCGGCCGTTGTATATTGGAAAGTCTGGCGTTGCTATATAAGCAGTCGCTGGAAGCGGTCGAGGAGCTGACGGGCAGGAAAATATCGACGCTTCATATTGTCGGCGGAGGCTGCCAGAGCGCGTTGTTGAATCAGTTTGCGGCGAGCGCCACCGGCCGCGAGGTCTTGGCCGGTCCGGTCGAGGCAACGGCGGTTGGAAACTTGCTGATCCAGGCGATCGCGCTTGGGGACCTGAACGCGCTGGCGGATTTGCGCCGCGTCGTTCGCGACTCGTTTCCCATTCAAAGCTTTGCACCGCAAAAACCTGCCGAATGGGCGGAAGCCTTCGAGCGTTTTTCGAATCTGAATTTCACTAAAACAAAATGAACAAGACCGACTTCAAATACGTGAACTACAACTGGGACGACGCCAAAGCTGCGTCGTTGGATCCGGCCGAGCAACTCGTTTATCGCTCGAACCTGTTGGGTTCGGACCAACGCGTTACCAATACCGGAGGCGGCAACACGTCTTCCAAGATTCCCGAGGTCGATCCGCTGACGGGCGAGGAAACCGAAGTGCTTTGGGTGAAGGGCTCGGGCGGCGATCTGCGCACGTCAAAGCGAGCCAACTTCTCCTCGCTCTACCAGGACAAGCTGATCGGCTTGCAGAAGGTCTATGGGGCCGAACCCGATCGCGGGCCAAAAACCGAGGCGGAAGATCGGATGGTCGGGATGTATTCACACACCACATACAATCTAAACCCGCGGCCTTCTTCGATCGACACGCCGCTGCACTCGTTCATTCCCTTCAAGCACGTCGACCACATGCACCCCAACGCGGTAATCGCCGTGGCGGCATCGCGGAATGCGATCGCGCTGAATCAGGAAATTTACGGAGACGAGATGGTCCACACTCCGTGGTTGCGGCCCGGCTTCGAACTGGGCTTGGAGATGCAGAAGATTTGCCAGGAGAATCCGCAAGCCAAAGGCATTCTCATGGGACAGCACGGGGTGATCAACTGGGCTGATGATGGCAAGGAGTGTTATGATTTGACCCTCGCTCTCATCGAGAAGGCGGCCCGTTTCATCGAGGAAAAATATGAGGCCAAGGGCGGAGACGCGAGCGCCTTCGGTGGCGAGAAATATGCTTCCTTGGATGAAGCAAAGCGCCACGAGGTCTTCGCGGCGATCCTGCCCTGGCTGCGTGGCCAGGTATCCCAGCAGAAACGCTTCATCGGGACGATCCAGGACGACGACACGATTCGCCGTTTCGTGAATTCGAAGGACGCGCCAAGGTTGGCCGAGTTGGGCACGAGTTGCCCGGACCATTTCCTGCGCACCAAAATCAAGCCGCTCTACGTCGATTGGGATCCCGCCACGGGCGACGTCAATGCGCTCCGCGGCCAACTCGCGGAGGAACTGGCGAAGTACCGCAAGGATTACGCGGCGTATTACGAGGCCTGCAAGCGCCCCGATTCTCCGACCATGCGTGACCCGAATCCGACCGTGGTTCTCATTCCTGGCTTGGGTCTGATCGCGTGGGGTAAAAGCAAGAGTGAGTCACGCGTAACCGCTGAGTTCTACAACTGCGCGGTCGAGGTGATGCGTGGCGCGGAGGCGATCGACGAATATATAGCGCTCCCGCAGCAGGAAGCCTTCGACATCGAATATTGGGCGCTTGAGGAAGCCAAACTTCAACGTATGCCGCCCGAAAAAGAGCTGGCGCGGCAGATCCATATCGTGATCGGCGCCGGATCGGGGATCGGCAAAGAGACCGCGCATCGGCTAGTGAAGGACGGCGCCCATATCGTGGCCGTCGACCTCAACAAGGAAGCCGCCGAAGCCACCGCTGCGGAGATCACGGACAAAGTGGGGCAAGGAATCGGCGTGGCCGGCAGCGGCATCAGCGGCTGCGGAGATGCGATTGGACTGGGCGCGGACATCACCGATCGCGCCACCATCCGCGCCATGCTTGATCAAGTAGCGCTGGCCTACGGCGGGTTCGATTCCATCGAAATTACCGCAGGGATTTTCGTCGCCAGCGACGTCGCAGGCCGGATTCCGGACGAGAAGTGGGCGCAGACCTACGCCATCAACGTCACCGGCAGTTACTTGGTGGGCGATGAGGCTCGTCAGACCTGGGAAGACCAGGGGCTTAGGGGCAACCTGGTGCTTACCACCAGCGCCAACGCCGTTGTCGCGAAAAAGGGCAGCGTCGCTTACGATACTTCGAAGGCGGCCGCCAACCATTTGGTCCGGGAACTCGCCATCGAGTTGGCGCCCTTGATTCGCGTCAACGGAGTCGCGCCGGCTACGGTCGTGAAAGGTTCGGCCATGTTCCCCCGCGACCGGGTTATTGGATCGCTCGCCAAGTACGAGATTCCCTACGCCGACGACGAAGAGACGGAGTCGTTAGTCAACAAGTTGGCCCAGTTCTACGCGGACCGGACTTTGACTAAATCGCCGATCAGTCCGGCTGACCAAGCAGAAGCGTATTTTCTGCTGGTCAGCGACCGCTTGAGCAAAACGACGGGACAAGTGATCGCTGTCGATGGCGGACTGGTGGAAGCGTTTTTGCGATGATGACGAATTTCGGACCGACTCCATCCGCGTAACCAGATCGTGGCGACAAAGGACCGCCATGATCTAAGGGCGCGGGTTTGCTCTTGTATATGCCGATCAAGCCCGACCGGTTGCTAGACATAATTTATGAACAACGAATCATCCTCCTCCGCCGCCAGTGATCCGCAAGTTGTCCTATCGCTGGGGACTTGCTTTGGTGCTGGGGTAGGAGTTCTGTTTTGCTTCCCGGAACGCCTTAAACGTCGCATTCGTATGTTGAGCTGTTATTGCTGATCGAATCCATCCCGTGATTACGCATATGCGTCAACCTAAGCAATAAGCGACGGTTCGGTGATTGTAGGAGACTGCTTGCAGGCGATCAGTTCCCCTAGGCCATTGGTAAAAATCGCCTGCAAGCAGGCTCCTACAGTTGAGAAATTAGGAGGTGGTACAACGTTGCGTTATCAATGGCACTTCCTCGCGAATCGAAATGGCATGGCAATGAAGTCCCGGCGTACCATAACTCGTTCCGTGGTTGATAAATCGATACGATTTGAATGTTCGCCTCCGGTGCTGGCTCGAAACTGAGCCTCAAAGGTCTGAGTTTTCGTCGGTATCGGTATCGGTATCGGTATCGGTATCGGTATCGTCTTCGGGCTCGGGGCCGAGCCATTTGTCAATGCGCGCC
>JAJFLS010000137.1 GCA_021772595.1 Opitutales bacterium | reverse complement strand
ACCGAAGGCTACTCGCTCCTTAGCGGAAAAGGCATCGAGATAGGAGCATTCTGCGAGCCCGCCGATATTCCCGATAACTGCCAAGTACTCTACTTCGACGCCATCGACAAGGCGACCGCTCGCAAGAATTTCCCTGAAATCGATGGCGACACGCTCGTCGAAGTTGACCTACTGGGCAATCTCGACAAACGCGACCTGCGAGACCAAGGCGCCGATACCCAGGAATTCGTGATCGCCAATCACGTCATCGAACACGTCGCCTGCCCGATCGCGATGATCGAGGACATCTTCCATATCACCCGCTCCGGCGGTATTATCGTAGTCTCCGCTCCGGACAAGCGTTACACTTACGACATCGAGCGCCCGCTCACGACCTTCGAGCATCTCGAAAAGGAATACGAAGAAGGCGTCGAATTCGTAACCGACGACCACTACATGGATTTTCTCCGCCATGTCGGAAAACACGTATTCGAAGATCCCGAACGGAATATAATCGACGATATCGCCTTCGCACGTAATCGCCGAGAGCACGCCCATGTTTGGGACAGCGACACGTTCCTGGATTTTCTCCAGAATTGCAAACGTACGCTCAACATCGAATTCGAAACCGAATACCTCTGCAAAGGAGAAGACAACACCATCGAGTGTTTCGCAGTTCTTCGAAAAACCGAGCCCTCATGAAAGCGGTCGCCCAACGCGTCAGCCAAGCATCGGTGACGATCGAAAACGAAACGACCGCCTCCATCGATCAAGGACTGCTCATCCTCCTCGGGATCCACAAAGAGGATACGGATGCCGACATCGAGTGGATTGTTCGCAAAATCGCCAATTTGCGCATTTTCGAAGATGACAACGGCCAGATGAATCAAGACCTCTCCGCCATCCAAGGCGAGCTACTCGTCATCAGCCAATTCACTCTAATCGCCTCCACGAAAAAAGGAAACCGCCCCTCGTTCAACGCCGCCGCCGACCCCGCAAAAGGCGAGGACTACTACCGCCGCGTAGTCGCTGCCCTCGAAGAAACAACCAGCAAGAGCGTCAAAACCGGCGTCTTCGCCGCAGACATGCAAGTCTCCCTCGTCAACGACGGCCCCGTCACCATCACATTCGATTCGAAGAATAGAGAGTAGCTCGACAGTATGGTAGTGCTGACTATCCTTAGTCAGCCGCGAACGATCGGCTGCTTAGGGATAAGCAGCCCTACCATCGGGAAATCCATTGCCGTTTGCCAAATCATTTGCTTTGTTTCCAACGATTTCAGTTTCCACCCGCCTATGAAGCCATCACTCGCAAGCCTAAGCAGATTCGACTTTCTAGGAGTGTTTCTCCTCCGTACCGGAGTCGGCGCTCTCATCGCTTACAACGGATTTCCCTTGCTGATCGGAGGAGCGGAGACTTACGAGGAAATCGGAAGCGCGGTCGGTCTTGTTGGCATCCACTCCCTTCATCTCTTATTTGGGCTCGCCTCTGCCGTGATTCAATCCGTCGGCGGCGCATTTCTCGTCTTAGGGATTTTAACGCGCGGCATCGCCCTGCTTCTTTCCATAATCGTCGGTTTCGCGGTCGCGAACCTCATCCAGAAAACGAGCGGAGTCGATCTCACGCTCCTCGTCTATATCCAGCTAAATCTCGCGCTGCTCGCGCTCGTATTCATCGGTCCCGGACGATTTAGCCTAGACCGAAAAGGAATCTAGTCGGGCATGAGCTGGAAGGTCGAGCAGAGAAACGGCATCTATCTGCCGGAAATCGACTGGCATCTCGATGCGCGTAAACCAACGGCCAACGCGTTCGTCTCCCACGCCCATTTCGACCATCTCGGCAAACACTCCTCCATCCTCTGCTCGAAAGGCACCGCCCACCTGATAAAAGCCCGCATGCCAGGCGAACGAGATTGGCGGACCTACGATTTCCAGGAACCATTCGAAATCGAACCCGGCGTTCAAGCAATGCTCTACCCCGCCGGACACATTCCTGGTTCAGCGATGCTGTGGCTTGAAAAGGACGGCTCGTCCTTTCTCTACACCGGCGACTTCAAATTGAGCCCGAGCTTATGCGCTGAACCCTGCGTCGTGCCTCAAGCCGACACGCTCGTCATCGAGACCACGTATGGAATTCCCCGATACACGTTTCCTCCTTCCTCCGAGGTCGTCCATGACATCGTTCAATTCTGCCGGGACACACTCGAGAACGGAGACACTCCAATTCTATTCGGCTACAGTCTCGGCAAGAGCCAGGAAATCCTAAGAGCGCTCAGCGGGAGCGAGCTGCGCATCATGCTCCACTCGCAAGTATTCAAGATGACCCAGGCTTGCGAAGAAATCGGTTTTAAATTCCCGCCCTATTCGGAATTCGAATACTCAGCGCACAAAGGCCACGTCATCATCAGCCCTCCTCTTACGGATAAATCCGATTGGCTCGCAAAAATCCCGAATCGACGCACCGCACAGGTCTCGGGCTGGGCCATCGACCCTTCCACGATCCACAGCAATCCGCACGATCGCGCGTTCCCGCTTTCCGACCACGCCGACTTTCTCGACCTGCAGGACTTCGTCGCTCAAGTCTCCCCGAAAACCGTCTACACAACGCACGGATTCGCCAAGGAATTTGCCCAAACGCTCAACGAGCAGGGCATCGACGCCTGGGCACTCGGAAAGCAGAACCAAATGGGCCTCGGGCTGCCGGCCGTAAAGAAGAAATCGCGGTCCGCTCCTCGCGTCGAAACGCCAGAGCCACTCGTAGCCGGCGCTGACGCGATCATCCATTTCGCTGAAGCTTGCGAGACGATCGCCAAAACCGACAGTCGCCGCCGGAAAGTCGAGATCATCGCCCAGTACTTCGCTTCTCTCGATGCGACCGATATTTCGACAGCGGCCTTGTTTATCGCTGGCCAGCTATTCCCGAGAGTGTCGCGCCGACAAGCGAAGGTCGATCGGAAATTGAATAAGCAGGCGGTCCTGTTCGCCTCCAAATCGACCGAAACCGATTACAAATTAGCGTATCAAAACATTCGCGACAGCCAATCCGCGTTGGCTTCTATGTTGAGCGAACAGAGAATCGCTCACCGAACTCTGAGCGATTTCAGATCCTTGTTCGACAATCTCGAACAAGCCCCCAACCCTGTATTCCAACATTCGATACTTGCGGAGGAATATCGAAAACTCATCCCGCTCGAAGGCAAATATCTGATGCGTCTCATCTCCGGCGACCTTAAGGCAGGAATTTCCGAAGCGATTATCGAGGAAGCGCTCTCGGTTCGGTTCGAAGCATCATTGGAGAGCATTCAGCAAGCGAACCTCCGCTGCTCCGATCTCGAACGCGTCGCCAACGCGATCATCGACCAGCTTCTCGAGTACATTCCCGTCCAGCTGTTTCATCCCTTGAAGCTCGTTTCTCCTTCGCCGGGGCAGATCGACTTGGAATTTCTTTCCACATTGAACCCGCCGATCTGGGTCGAGGATTTGCACGACGGACTCCGTTGCCAGATCCACAAAGTCGACGAACGCGTCGAGCTGTTTGACGAGGAACACCTCCGCATTTCTCACAAGTTTCCCGAAATATTGGAGGCCGCCGTCCTCATCCCTCAAGATTTCATCGCTGATGGAACGCTCATCGCCTGGAAAAAGGAGGAGCCGCTTCCCTACTCCGAGCTGGCCAAACGGCTTCATCGCCCCGCCGAAGAGCTGTTTCTGGGCGAAGATATCGGCACCTTGTTCTGGCTGCACGATCTCCTGTGGCACAACGGAGAATCGCTCCTGGAGGTTCCGCTATCCCAAAGAAAGCGGCATTTGAACAGTTTTTCCGTCAACACGAAGCTAAGAATTTCTCCGGTCACTTTTCTCGATTCCGCGGAAGGAATCCACAGCTATCTCCAAGATTCCAAGTCTCGCGGCAACAAGGGCTTAATCACAAAAGATGAAACCAGCCCCTACAACCCGCTGTCATCGAAACCCGCCTGGCACACGCTCGAATAGGGCTACCCCGGCGAGATCCAGTGTTGATTCCGAACTTCAGACACGGCAAAAGCTAGACGATGATTTCAATTCGCTGAAACCATGCAAACCGCTCGTCAGTACATTTCGATTCGAAAATCCACGCTCGCCATGGCTCTCTTGGCCTTGAGCGCGCCGGTCTTCGCAGCCAAAATCAATCCCGGCGAAATCCTGGAGGACACCGTATCGCAAGACCCTGCCGAAATCCAATGGCCGGAAAAGGAATTCCCCGACCAAGCGAATGGAAACAAAGTGTTCAAGCCCGGCGAGAGCTTTCAGTTCCGGGCTCAATGGGGACTGTTCCGCAAGGCTGGGCAGCTCAAGATTTCCACCGAAGCGATTAAAATCGCTGATACCGATAAGCTCCTCGTCACAACCGACACCCGCTCCTCGGGGCTCATCCGAGCCCTCTACCCAATGTGGCTGAAGGGCAAAACCGTTCTCGACACCTCGAACGGACGGATGCTCGAAAACCGCGTCACTGGAAAAGCTCGCTCCGACGAGACCGACATCGAGTCCATCTTCGACTACGAGTCGAAGCTCATGAACCACACCGACAAGCGCCGCCCCGAGCGAAACGCCGTCAAGGACCTGCCGTACCCATTTCCCTTGGACTACTCCTGCTCGATTCTACAGATCCGCAGCTGGGATCTAACCGAAGGGAGTCGGCATCCATTATTCGTCAGCACACGAGGGAAATTCTATCTAATCGAGATGGAAACGAAGCGCATCGAAACGATCTCAACCAAGTTCGGGAAAATCGAAGCCTATCGCGTCGAGCCCGTTTCCGCATTTCCGCAAAGCAAGATCTTCCGTGAAGGCGGAAAGATGGCGATCTGGATATCGTCCGACAAGCGCCGCATTCCCCTTCGCTTAGACGTCAAAACCTCGATCGGAACCGCGTCGATGAAACTCGAAGCCTTCACCCTAAGCGACGAACCACTCGTCGCCCAGACCCGCTAAGAGACGAAGGTAGGGCTGATTATCCCTAACCAGCCGGCAGAAGAATCGAATTGTAGGAGCTGCTTGCAGGCGATTGCCTAGCCCTTTCGAATCGCCTGCAATTCATCCGTTCTTAATCACAAACCGGTACGGCCGATTCGCCCAATCCTCGCCCGCGTAATCCACCCCGATTCGAGGCGTCACATCGACCTCGGCATCGCCCAACGCCAGACCCCGGTCCTCGATCCAAAGACCTGAATCTCCCGACGACGCCTTCGCGTTGAAACGACGATCGATGCCCAGCCGCTTCGTCAACCGGCCCGGTCCAGAAACGCCGGCAAGTCCGCGAATTAGAATCGCCGCCGGATAATCGCGCGGCCCCGTCACCAGATTCAGCATTTCGTGGATCCCGTAGCAAAGATACACATACCAATGGCCCGACGGCCCGAAAAGCGGCTCCGTCCGCTTCGTTCGCCCTTTGCTTGCGTGGCATGCCAAATCCTCCGGCCCGTCATACGCTTCCACCTCGGTTATCGCAAACGCCTCCGGCCGCTCGGCTGTTCCCAAAACCAAATACTTCCCCAACAATTCGCGCGCCAAGCCCACCGTATCCTTGGAATTGAAATCCTCTTCGACAAGACGCCTCATGCCCGCCATTCTCAAAATCCCCGATTCTCAATCAACCCATAAACTCTAGCGTGCGCCCAATTTTCACATTCACCGCTAACATAGTCGCCGAAACCACTTACTACGTCTCCGACTGGGGTCCCGGCCAAACCAGCCGCGCCATCGGCGAACGCTTTCAAGTCGGCGGCAAAGGCATCAACGTCACCAAAATGCTGCAGCGACTCGGAGCCGACTCGACCGCGATCTGCTTTCCAGGCGGAGACTACGGCCCAATGTGCGAGCGACGGTTGGCTGAAAACGCAATCACCCACAAAGCATTCTCCCGCGACTGCGTCACGCGCTCCGGATTCATTGCGCGAGCGCCCGGCGAAAAGGAAATTTCCTTGCTCGGTTTCGACAGCCAAGTATCCCAAAACGCCCTACACGATTGCATCGAATATCTGTCGGCGATCGCAAAACCATTCCTTTTCGCGATATGCGGAAGCGTTCAAGACTGGGACAACCCAACCTGGAATGCGCTTCGCGACTGGCTGCCAACGCGCGGCGAATCCATCAAACTGGCCGTCGACACTTACGGGCCCGGCCTCAAATGGTTCGCACGTCAGAATCCTGAAATTCTAAAAATCAATCGCGACGAACTCGAAACGCTCTTCGCCGAAAACGTAAGCGATACGCCCACCGATCAGCTGCTAGAGACGGTCTCCAAAAGATACGATTGCCCTCTTTGGGTCATCACAAACGGAGACAGCCCCATCCATTATCTAGCCCGCGACGACACTCCAAAAACTGTCCCGCCAAGACCCGTCGATTGTCGATCCCCCATTGGCTGCGGCGACGTTTTTTTCGCAACGCTCCTGGACTGCCTGTATAACAAATCCAATTACCCACTTGAAAAGTCCATCGTGCTAGCCGCCGAATACGCCTCCCGAAACGCAGCCTCCCCAGAAATCGCGGAATTCGAACTAGAATAGTAGCACAGGCTTCCAGCCTGTGTCCTCAGGCAAGATGCCTAAGCTACTTTTTCCTAATACTTGTTCTTCACCAAAATCCGCGACGACGACCCATCCGAAGCGATCTCCTTGACCGCTAGCGAAATCCGATTGTCCTCGTCCAACGCCTCCCAATAGGTCGCCAACGTTTCCTCGGCGGTCGATCCAAGAGGCAGTAATAGCGGATCGCCCACGAAAGTCGGCAGCGGATCTCCGTCGCCCATGTAAGTCGTAAGCCCATAGCCGATACCCGCCGCTGGCACTTCCGGATAAAAGTAGTGACGATCCGTATTCGTCGGATCGATCTTGTTCGCCTTCAGCAAGCTCAAAGCGATCGCCGGTTGATCGCTCGACAAATCGAGAAGCCCCGTAATCCGAGGCGTATAATTCGGTGCGTCCGGCTCGCGTTCGCGAACGCTCAACGCCGACCGCATCGACTTTCCTTCCACCAGACCTTCACAAAGCGTGCGCGTCTGGTCGCCATTGCTCACCATGAAAACCTTTTCCAATTCCAGCATCGCT
Organism: Opitutales bacterium; assembly: GCA_021772595.1. Classification (GTDB taxonomy): domain Bacteria; phylum Verrucomicrobiota; class Verrucomicrobiia; order Opitutales; family Opitutaceae; genus Pelagisphaera. The sequence continues at coordinate 3,901 of JAJFLS010000137.1, read as the reverse complement.
TCATAGATGATCAACGACGGATCTTCGACTTTCGAAGGATCGAATGGCTGTGTCTCTAACGTCGACCCCTCGATCGCAAATTGGCGATTACGACTGTTAGGGCTGCGTCCCATGATGAAATAGACCTGAAGCCAAACGTCGCCGCTGCTCGTTTCTCCGATCACCAAACCGCGACCCGGATAAGGATTCGATCCAATGTGATTCTTGAGGGTTTCCGATGCCAATTCTTGAGGACTCATTACCCGCAAACACTTGGCTCACACGAAATTCAAATCAATCCTAATTCATCGATTTACCCACAAAGAACAATGCCGTCATCGCTTCGCTAGGATGCCCTCGTGATACTCTGGCAATTAGGATGGCTCCTGCGTCGCCAAAAAGGTTTTTTGGCACTAAATTCATTCGAACCTATTTCTGGCGTACGCCAGAACCTATTGTCTCGGAACGAGACTCCTAGCGATCCCGCAGTCGCGGGAGAGCGATGACTTTATTAAATTCTCTCCATGTATCCAGGAACCGGTATCGCGCTATCAAGCCTTGGATCGTTGACCAATTCCCCATAGTGCGTCTCGATCGGAGCGACCCCAGCCCAAAAAGGCAGCTCATAGTCGCCTTCCACATCCAAAGGAGGCCCCGTCCGAATCTTAGCGGAAGCGTCCTCTATCGTCACCGCGACCACAGCCGTCATATCCAACTCGGCCTGTGTCGGATGCTTGCAATCCTCCCAGCGACCCGGGATCAGCTTATCCGAAAGCAGGCGAAACGCCCGCATCTTGTCCTTGTCCTTTTCGAGTTTCGCGCCACTTCCAAAAGCAACGACCGAACGATAGTTCATCGAATTGTGCACCACCGAACGAGCGACAACCAATCCATCCAGCAACGTAAAAGTCATGCACACGCTGGCCCCCAATTCGATCAACTGAATCAAGCGACTCTTGTTCGCTCCGTGAAAATACAGCCGCTTCCCATCGCGGACATGAATCGTCGGCATCACAAACGGCTGCCCTTCCACAGCAAATCCCACGTAGCACAACGGCGCCGCGTCGATAATGGAGAAGACCGTCTCCTCATCATACCGGCCCCTAGCTGGGATTCGGTCCACGCGTGAACGTTCGGATTTGGGAAATTCTTGCTGGCAAGTTTCAGACATGGTCCTAAGTTAACAGAATATTGGCTCTACTAACAGATCCACTTATTCAATTATTTATAGAGCCAATTAGTTTTGATACGAATCGATGAAAAAATCCGCGAGCCTGCCCTTGCTCGATCAGTTCAAGGGGCCCACTTACCGCAGACTCTACCTCGGGTTCCGCCAAGCCATCTTAGACAGACTGCTCCCTCCCGGGTCGAATCTACCTTCGAGCCGTCAGCTGGCAGCCCATTACGGCATCGGTCGTAACACCGTCACCCAAGCCTACGAGCAATTGACGGAGGAGGGATACATCGAAGGGCGCAGGGGTTCAGGCACCTTCGTTTCCGCAGTGATTCCGGAAGACCTTTTTAGAACGAAACCCCTCAAGCGTTCGAAAATCCATTCACCGAACCAAAACCGAAAAACAGAATTTGGCATAACCGGAAGCTCCGAATATCCGAAGCCGCTACCGTTCTTGTCCGGCATTCCAGACCTCGACTCCTTTCCTCGCGAAACATGGATCAAGCTCCACAATCGCTACCTTCGCAAATCGCCTTATTCGCTCGTCAACTACGGCCACGCCAACGGCTACCTGCCCCTCAGAAACGCAATCGCGAGCCATCTGAATACGCACCGAGGTATGCAGTGCTCCAGCGAACAGGTAATCATTCTATCCGGAAGCCAGCAAGGGATCGATCTCGTTTGTCAATCGCTAGTCAGCCCAAAAGACACTCTTTGGATAGAAGATCCCTGCTACGGCGGAATTCGAAGCGCGATTCGTCACCAAAATCTGAATGCAGCCAAAGTGCCGTTGGACGAGAACGGGTTGAACGTTCAGCAAGGACTTCGCCTCGCTCCGAAATCTAAGTTGGCCATCGTCACGCCCTCTCATCAGTTCCCGATCGGATACACGATGTCCATCTCGCGGCGACTCGAACTCCTCGATTGGGCGTGGCGTTCGAGATCGTGGATACTCGAGGACGACTACGATAGCGAATTCAGATACAAGGGAAAACCGACTCCCTCGCTCCAGAGCATGGACGACCAAGGACACGTCATCTATTTAGGCACATTCAGCAAATCGCTATTCCCCGACGTTCGTATCGGTTATCTGGTTGCGCCTCATCAACTACTGGATTCTCTCCAATCCGCACGCGACGCGTCGACCGGAAACCCTCCAATAAGCATCCAGGCCACACTCGCATCCTTCATCCAAGAAGGGCACTACACGCGCCACATCAATCGCCAACGAGGCATCTATCGGAAACGCAGAGACTGCTTGATCGAGTCCATCCACGAAAGCCTGTCCGAATGGCTTGAGCCTGGTCCCAGCGACGGCGGCCTGCACCTCGCGACCTTCCTTAAAGGCGATTTTCAGAACGCCCAAAAGCTCGGCGAGGCAGCTGCCCGCCAAAATATCGCGCTTACACCCTTCTCGATCCCAATCTCGAAACTCGGCCCCCATCGAAGCGGCTTCACCCTCGGCTTCTCCAACTATACGGAAACGCAAATCCGCAACGCAGTCGCCGCCTGCAAATCGACATTTGACGAATAGCAGGGGCGTCGCTCGCGACGACCCTACGTATTCGGACGGCCCGGCGGTCCATCCCTACCTTCTCAAACGGTCTCTAGAACTTCGCGTGTTCGACTGAGCCGTAAGGCTGATTGAGAGCCTTCTTCTCTTCGAACTCTTCGGTCGAGCAGCCACAGAGTTCCGTCTTGCGCATGGTGATCGCGTTTGTCGGGCAAATCCGCAGGCATTTGCCGCAGCGGATGCACTCTTTGCTGTCGATCCAAATGTAGGTCGCTTCGTGATTTAGATCCGTCTCCAGACTCGTCTCAACGTAGTCATCCTCGTCGTAGAAAAGTCGGGACACCTTGTTGATGCAGTCGCGAGGCGTCACTTCGATACACCAGTTGCAGTGAATGCACTTATCGTGATCGATTTCGAATTTGTTCTGGCACCAGTAGCAACGCGTCGCGTGCACTTGGAGTGCTTCGAGTCCGTGACCAAGCTCGACTTCCGCAATGCCGTCGCGATCGCCCAGAGGCAATGTCGGCATTGACGGAGGCAGTTGCAAATCGTGATCGCGCACGCGGCCGGTCTCGCCGTTCACTTGCGTCATCTCGATAGCAATGTGTTGCTGGCGACGCTTGCCGCCCATCAAAGACGTGTCCATCTTTTCCGCAGCGTCCTTACCATCTTGCACGGCCGTGATGACGTCCAAGCTGCCGTAGTTGAAATCGCCAGACATAAAAATTCTCTCGTGATTCGTAGCATGCCCATCGTCCTCGTTCTGATGAACGCCTTCCGGAAGAATGCCCAAGGTACGCGTCTGCCCGATCGCCACGATCAAGAGGTCGCAAGGAAATTCTTCTTCAGAGCCAGGGATCGCGTGGACGCGCGGCTTGCCCCCTGAGCTCGTCGCGTCATCGAGCGAATTTCGCTGGAAAGTCACTCCAACAAGCTTCCCGTTCTCGACGCGGGCAGAGTGCGGATTCATGAGCGTCTCGATGTGGATATTCTCCACATCCATCTCTTCGATCTCGTCGTACTTCGCAGCCATTTGGCCCGCCGTACGGCGATACATCATCGAAACAGTTCCTTCGGCGCCAACCAAGCGAAGAGCGGCGCGAGCGCAAGAGCGAGCACAGTCGACAGCCGTAAAACCGCCGCCTACGATGATCACGTTTTGACCCTTCATGGAACCATCTTCGATGTCTCCCATGTTGTAGTTGTGCATGAACTTGAGACCGGAAACCGCATGG